>NZ_JBALMS010000092.1:0-17332 GCF_036962205.1 Bacillus sp. JJ664
AAAATAATTGTTTTCTTCTTTTGATGACTATTTACTTTATTTGCTAACAATTTTTTCATTCCCATCTTAGTTGTTTTCTTTCGTCTCTATATTTAATGCGATGTATACATATTTATTAAACTTCATGAATAACTTTACATTTATTATTGTACAATGTTTTTTTAAGAAAATATATTTAGCGATTGTAATTTTAGTATTAAGTAATACTTAAAATACATGTTTTTGTTTACAAATATTAAACACTTTCTACTAATATCACGGGTTTTATGATAAGTTTTACAATGAGAAAGTTGTAAAAAAGAAATAACTGTTTAAAATTTAAACACAGGGGGAAAATATGAATTTCGAACAATTAGAATATATTGTAAGGGTTGCAGATGAGAAATCAATTACAAGAGCTGCGGATACATTACATATCTCTCCTTCGGGCATCAGCCAAAGCGTCTCACAGTTAGAAAAAGAACTTGGTATATCGATATTTAATCGCTCTCGTATTGGAGTCACTCTTACTACAGAAGGATTTGTTGTGTATGAAAAATCGATTGATATCCTCAGTACTTTAAAGGAATTAAAAGATGATTTAACAACAATTAAAAGATTAAATAAGAAACATCTAAAAATAACGTGTGCGCCAACTTTTACGTATGTTTTACACGAAGTACTTAAAAAGTTTTCTAATAAAAATAATGAGGTAACTTTTCAAATAGAAGAACAAAATTCAGTCAGTTTACTTAAAAATTTCAATAAAGATCGATATGATTTGGCTTTTTTGCCTGGCTTAAGAAGTGAATTTGAGAAGGAAACTAAGATTGAAATAGATTTTTTGCATAAAGGATATGCCTGTATTCTTGTAGGTAAACACTCCCCACTCTTTGATTTAGATTTTGTAAATGCAAAACATTTATTAAATCAAAAAGTAGTCTTATATAGTCTAACGAATAAACATTTTAGTGAACTGGTTAAACGATATAAAAATGAAATCATATTGAAATCGAATAGGACATTGACCCTAATTGAAATGATTAGGGAAAGTCAAGTTTTTACCTATATACATGATATTACGATTAGAGATTTTCCAGAGGTATTAAGTGGACAATTAAGAATTATCCCGATCAAGGATCCCGATTATAATTATACTGACTTTTGGGTAATTTACTCTGCATCAACTGATTTATCAAGTTCGGCTAAGAGTTTTATTAACGAGGTTAAGTATCATATCAATAAATAAAAAAAGTAGGATTATACAAGATCCTACTTTTTATTTTGTCTGAGTCGTACAATCATCTATTCGTTAGAAATAAAAGAATCCTCCAACAACTCCAATTAAAACAACTATCCAAGGAGCTAGTTTCCAATATGAAATCATACTAAACAAAATTGCTGCAAATACAAAGTCCATTGGATTTAAAATCGTGCTTGTCCAAATAGGTTCATAAAATGATGCGATTAAGATTCCTACTACTGCAGCATTTATGCCAACTAATGCGCTTGAGATTCTATTATTTCCCCTTAATGTATTCCAAAAAGGTAAAGATCCTAAGATCAGTAGAAAAGCAGGGAGAAATATTGCGAAAGTTGCTATTAATCCACCCTTCCATCCATTTAGTACAGCTCCTAAATATGCTGCAAATGTAAATAGTGGTCCAGGGACAGCCTGCGTTGCGCCATAACCTGCTAAAAAGGTTTCTTTATTAATCAGTCCTTGTTGTACAAATTCCTGCTGTAGTAAAGGTAAAACAACATGTCCACCACCAAATACGAATCCTCCTGTTCGATAAAAACGATCGAACAGATCAACCCAACCAAGCGTAGTACATTTATTTAGTATAGGTAAAAGAAAGAATAAGAGAAAAAATAGAGTTAAACAAACGAGTGCAAAACGTTTTGAGACGATTATATTTATGTTTGCTTTGTTTTCGGATGGACTTTTTTTAAAAATAAATAAACCAATGATTCCAGAAATTAAAATGATTGCAATCTGGGAGAATTGCGAAGTCCAAAGAAGTGTAACAATTATTGAAAACAAAGCAATAGATTTCGTTTTTATATCGGGCGTTAGTTTTTCCGACATTCCTAAAATTGCATGAGCAACAATTGAAACTGCTACAATTTTTAATCCATGTATCCAACCAGTATGAATAAGCGCAGAATGCTGCATAAATTTCGCAAAAAAGATTAGTAATATGACCGAGGGAAAAGTAAATCCAATAAATGAAACGATTCCTCCAAGAATACCAGCTCGTATAACACCAATTCCAATCCCAACTTGACTACTTGCTGGACCAGGTAAAAATTGACTGAGAGCAATTAAATCTGCATACGATTGTTCATCCAACCACTTTTTTTTACGCACATACTCTTCATGAAAGTAAGCCAAATGCGCAACGGGCCCACCAAATGAAGTCAGGCCCAATTTAGTTGAAACAAACAATAATTCTATTAAGAATGTAAAAGTTTTTTTTATATTCATATCTTTCATAAAGCACCTTCTATAAAATTTTCAGTTTGCTTTATTAATTTTAACTTAAACAATATGTTAATCTAAAAATATTACATATTTTTTATATAAACTTTACAATTCAGGTGGCAACTTATATATTACATTCCCTTTTTCATCTAAAAATTCCATAGATGGAACATCAAATTCATCAACTGCTAATCGAATACGTGGATTCCCATTACGATCCATTAATTTAACAGATACATCACCATTTTTACTCTTACCCATAAAGGCTCTTTCTACATTACCTCTCCATAGATTTTCAATTTCTTCTTCTTTACTTTTTTCATCCAATAATTTATTTTGTATTTCTTTATGTTTTTCTATTATGTCTGGAAGTGGTGTACTAGGTCGATCATATATTGTAAAGCCATATTGTTTGTCACCGTTGTAATCAGTGTAATGCATTTGAACTACTTGATCTTGTTTATATTGATCAAAAGTAAGTGAAGCTACTGCCTGATAATTCCCCTCTTCATCAACTTCATTTCCATATATAAGTCCACCAACCTCATCGCCATCATTGTTATAAAACATCATTCCGGAACAAGGATCATTTTTTCTATGATTTAAAAAGATTTTATTATTCATGATTCCAGGTGGGATATGCTCATTATTAAAAAGCGACAACTTAACTTTACCATTTTTATCAACGATATTTAATTGTTCTACTTCTAAGCTATCGATTTTGATGTGTTTATTATTCATCATAAAACTCCTTAATTAGTTTTTCTTTATAGATTCTTTGGATTTTAAATATTTCCTTTTAAAAATAAAAAAACAAAGCTATAAACTACTAACTTTGTTTTTTTATTTATATTAAATTGACTGAGTATTTTCTACAGCTAATTCTCTTAAACGAAACTTTTGAATTTTTCCTGATGCTGTCATTGGGTATGTATCAACAAAATCTATATATTTAGGTATTTTATGTTTTGATATTTTCCCTTTACAATAAGCTTTGATTTCTTCTTTGCTAATGGATACTCCTTCTTTTGGAATAATCCATGCCATAACCTCTTCACCATACACTTGATCAGGTACTCCAACTACTTGAACATCTAGAACTGACGGGTGAGTGTATAAAAATTCCTCAATTTCTCGGGGATAAATATTTTCTCCGCCACGGATGATCATGTCTTTTAATCGACCAGTAACTTTACAGTAACCTTTTTCATCCATAATTGCTAAATCACCAGTATGTAACCAACCTTCTGCATCTATTGCTTCCTTTGTTGCACTTTCATTTTTATAATAGCCTTTCATCACATGGTAACCTCTTGTGCATAATTCACCTTGAACTCCCCTTGGAACTTCATTTGTAGTCCCTGGTTCAACAATTTTCACTTCAACATTTGGAAGTGCTCTGCCTACAGACTCAACCCTTATTTCAATTGGGTCATCTGTACGTGTTTGTGTGATGACTGGTGAGGATTCTGTTTGACCATATGCAATTGTTATTTCAGTAGCACCCATTTTTTCGATAACGGCCTTCATAACCTCTATTGGACAATTTGATCCAGCCATGATTCCAGTTCTTAAACTTGATAAGTCATAGCTTGAAAAGTCTGGCTCATTTAATTCTGCGATAAACATAGTTGGAACACCATGTAAGCCAGTGCATTTTTCGTCCTGGACGGTTTGAAGTACTCTCTTAGGATGGAACTCTTGAACTGGTACCATCGTCGCACCAACGGATACGCAAGCCATCGTTCCTAATACACATCCAAAACAATGAAAGAATGGAACTGGAATGCAAAGGCGATCTTTCTTCGTTAACTTCATGCAATTTGCAATATTAAAACCATTATTGACAATGTTTGAATGTGTTAGCATTACTCCTTTCGGAAAGCCTGTTGTGCCCGAGGTATATTGCATATTAATGACATCATAAGGGTTTAACGAATCCATTCTTTCGTTCAATTCAAAATCAGACACGAATTTTGCTTGTTCCATTATGTCTTCCCAAGAAAAAGTTCCAGGATATTTCTCATTTCCTAATACAATTACATTTCGTAAAAATGGGAGGCGAGTACTATTCAATTCTCCTGGACTGGCGTTCTTTAATTCTGGAACTATTTCGTAAAGCATATCGATATAGGAAGAATCTTTGAATTGGTCCATTAAAATGATAGTTGTCGAATCGGATTGTTTCAATAAGTATTCTAATTCAGATGTACGGTAATTTGTATTGACTGTAACAAGTACAGCTCCCATTTTTCCTGTTGCAAATTGTGTTGTTAACCATTCAGGGGTATTTGATGACCAAACTGCAATATGATCACCTTTCTGAATGCCAAGATTCATTAGACCTTTCGCGCACTTGCGACAATGGTTATCAAATTGTTCATAACTCATTCTCAATCCTCTGTCAGCATAAACCACCGCTTCATGTTCAGGATGCAAATTTGCTTTTTCCTCCAATAGTTTTCCGATTGTTATATCTAATAAATTTGTCATCTTATCCTCCTTAAAAGTTATCATTTACAATAAAGTATTCGCTTTCAAAATTAGATAAAAAGTATAAGTAAGAATATTCTATATATTTGAGGTATAACCTTCTTTAACTAAAAAAAAGATGTAAAAGTAAATGACCTTTTACATCTTTTTATCAATCTAATTTAGATTAATTTTATTGTTTGAAGCATTTCGATCATCTGAGGTGTAATCCCCTCTGAAGCTTCTTTGTTTTCAAAGTGTATTGTGAATCTCACTAGTTTTCCATCAACTCTTTTGACAACAATATTTTGTTGGACTTTTGCATTATGAGCATGTAAGAAAAAGTACGCATTTTCATAAAATGGAATCCCTACATCTGTTTTATATTCTGTCACTTTTCCAGTAGAAGAAAGATATAGTTTTGAATTTGCTTTTACATCACTTATCTTAGCTTTAGCATCTAATACTTCAATACGTGTAAAGTAATAACCGTTTTTATTATATAGCAAGATGTATTTACCAGGTTCCTCTAGTCCAAAAGAAAAGCCAGTTTTAGTCTGTAGTTTGACTTTGACCTTCATTGCATCGTAATTTAAATCCTTACTAATGATCAAAGTTTTACCAGCAAATATTTTGTCTGATTGTAGTCTATTTAATTTCTTAAGTACAGCGACGGTAGTCTGATATTTTTTTGCAATTGAATATAAAGTATCTCCTTTTTTAATTTTATACGTAATCGTTGCGGCATCTGTTGTTTGAGGAAATCCGAGCATAGCGGTTAGACCTAATGTTAAAGCTGCAGTTTTTAATAAACTACGTTTCATTAAAAAGCCCCCTATATCTCTATTTTTTTGCATGACTCTGTGTAACATTGAATCATGATTCAAACTTGTATTCCGCACATTATTATGAATAAACTAAAAAAATCAATGCGCATTTATAGGTATATTCAAGTTTTCCTACGTATTGTCCTTTAAATTGTTAAAAAGTCAATTTTTCGTGAGGTCTTGTCTACTTTGTACAATTACAGATTCAAAAAAAAGAAGAAGCTTCAAAGAGCTTCTTCTTTACTAGAAATATTTTATGCAATTTTCTTTGCGTTTTCTGAATTAGGAGTAAATTCCCCTTCCCATTTCGCAATTACGACAGCTGCTAATGAGTTACCAACAACGTTTACTGCTGTTCTTGCCATATCAAGAATACGGTCAATCCCCGCAATAAATGCTAATCCCTCTACTGGAATGCCAACAGTTCCTAATGTAGCTAATAGTACGACGAATGATACGCCAGGAACACCTGCAATACCTTTAGAAGTAACCATAAGTACTAACATTAGTGATATTTGTTCAGTAATTGATAATTGGATACCATACATTTGTGCGATAAAGACAGCAGCTAATGCTTGATATAACGTAGACCCGTCTAAATTAAAGGAATAACCTGTTGGGATAACGAAAGAAGCAATCGCTTTTGGTACACCAAATTTTTCAACTTTTTCCATAATTCTAGGTAATACTGTTTCAGAACTTGCAGTTGAATACGCTAAAAGTAATTCGTCTTTAATCAATTTAATAAAGTTGAAAATATTAACGCCAACCATTCTAGCAACTAATCCTAGTACTACGACAATGAAAAATGCCATCGTTCCATAAACTGTTATAACTAATTTTCCAAGTGGTATAAGTGATTCTAAACCAAATTTAGAAACTGTTACACCGATTAATGCAAATACGCCAAATGGAGCAAACTTCATGATTTGATTCGTAATATAGAACATTGTATCTGCTGTTCCTTGGAAAAATGCAAGAACTGGTTTTCCTCTTTCACCTATTGCAGTTAATCCAAGTCCAAATAATACTGAGAAGAAAATAATAGCTAACATATTTCCTTCAACGAATGCAGCAAAAATATTGCTTGGTACAATATTTACAAACGTATCGGCAAATCCATGACTTTTTACTTCAGATGCAGTTTCAACATAGCTATTGATATCCGTTTTTTGAAGTGCACCCATGTCCACCCCTGAACCAGGATGGAATATATTTGCAACGAATAGACCAATAATAATAGCGATTGTTGTAATAATTTCAAAATAGATAATTGTTTTACCGCCAAGGCGACCAAGTTTTTTTGTATCTCCTACACTTGCAACACCAACAATAATACTAGAAATGACAATCGGTATAACGATCATTTTAATTAGTCTAAGAAAAATGTCTCCGATTGGTTGTAAGTAACTAGCTACATTAGGGTTACCAAAAAATATGGCACCTACGATAATCCCAAGTACTAGTCCAATTAAAATTTGCCAAGCTAATCCTATTTTTTTCATTTTTAAAAGTCCCCCTTTTTTACAAGATTTTAGTCATAGAGTGGATACCAAGAAATAAAACCAATGAAGTTTTCCTTCTTAATGGTATTGGCATTCTGCAATGGCTTCCTCTGTAAACGATGGAACTTTACATTACCCATCACTCACAATGAATTGAAAAATGTTAAAAACTCATTAGAAAAAGTTATATAAAAAATAGTATAACAGAAATCATTACGATTTCAACTTTGAAACATTTACCAATAAAATGGAAATAATTAATTCTATAACCCTTATCGTATATAGGACTAATCCATATATCTTATTTTTTTATTTCCTAATGAATGTTCTAAAATTTTCTAATGTTCTTTTTTTTGAAATAATATTAAGCCTTTTATATCATGAATTAAAGCTGCTTTATTTGGCATTTTAAATCAAAAAAAATAGGAAAAATAAGGAATTCACCCTGTTTACGTTTGAACATGTATTGTTTATGATTAATTTAGGAAAATAAGCAAAATTATTTATTTTTTGATAATCAAATTTGTTTTTAGTGTAAATATGACAATTTTTTATGTAGAATGCATGTCAATTGAATAATCACTATTGATTATTACTAAAATAAGTTAGTAATTTATGTTTAAGAAGTGAGGTAAAATCATTGAAAAGTACAGAAAACCGTCCTAAAGCTGTAATTGTTATTTTTGGTGCAACTGGAGATCTTGCAAAAAGAAAATTATTTATCTCTATTTATAGACTGTTTTTGAGTCAAAAAATTGATGAAGATTTTGCTGTAGTTGGTGTTGGGCGCAGACCTTGGTCAAATCATGAATTTCGTGAAACAGTTAAGAAATCAATTCAATCTTCTGATCAAAGTCAAAATGATATAGATAGCTTCCTTTCTCATTTTTACTATCATCAATTTGATGTTTTAGAACCATCATCTTATTTAGAACTTGGTACGTTATTAACAAATATGGATGAGCATTATTCTATTCCAGGGAATAGAATTTTCTATTTAGCAATGGCACCAGAATTCTTTGGTACAATAGCCAAACAGCTAAAAGAACAAGGCTTAACGAATACAAATGGTTGGAGTAGACTTGTAATTGAGAAACCATTTGGCCATGATTTACCTAGTGCAATTGAATTAAACAAAGAAATTAGAGAAGCATTTACAGAGAATCAAATTTATCGTATCGATCATTATTTAGGTAAGGAAATGGTTCAAAATATTGAAGTCATTCGTTTTGCTAATGCAATGTTTGAACCACTCTGGAATAATCGTTTTATTTCCAATATACAAATTACGTCAAGTGAAGTTTTAGGCGTTGAAGATCGAGGAAGATATTACGAAAACTCAGGTGCGTTAAAGGATATGCTCCAAAATCATATGTTACAAATTGTATCATTACTTGCAATGGAGCCACCAATTAAACTAACTACAGAGGAAATACGTAGTGAAAAAGTAAAGGTTTTTAAAGCACTTCGTAAAATAGATGAAAATGAAATTAAAAATTACTTTGTTCGTGGTCAATATGTTGAAGGGACAGTGCAAGGTAACCAAGTTCCTTCATATCGAGATGAAGATAATGTTGATCCGAACTCTCAGACTGAAACCTTTGTAGCTGGTAAACTGTTTATTGATAATTTCCGATGGGCTGGTGTCCCTTTTTATATCAGAACTGGAAAACGTATGGCACTAAAATCTACTAAAATTATCGTTCAGTTTTCTGATATTCCTATGAATTTGTACTATAATACGAAAGAACAAATGACACCAAATCTACTGATTATACATATACAACCAGACGAAGGCATTACACTACAATTAAATGCTAAAAGATCGGATGCAGAAAGTTATACAAAACCAATACAATTAACGTTTAATAATAATTGTGTTGACTGTATTAATACCCCTGAAGCATATGAAAGACTAATCTATGATTGTATGCTAGGTGATGGTACGAACTTTACCCATTGGGATGAAGTAAAATATTCTTGGAGTTTTGTTGATGTCATTTCTCAAGCATGGACAAATAATCTTGCTCCTTTAACAACTTATGAATCTGGTTCAATGGGTCCAAAAGAATCTGATTCTTTACTAGCAACAGATGGACATAATTGGTGGCCAGTTTCAGACCTTTTAAATGATAATAAAGATAGATAAACTAAAAACCCTTGTAATTTTACAAGGGTTTTTTGATTGATTATGTCCACTGAGTATGGAATTTTCCTTCTTTATCAGTTCGTTCGTAAGTATGTGCACCGAAGTAATCTCGTTGTGCCTGAATTAGATTTGCTGGTAGATCAGCTGTACGATAGCTATCATAATATGCTAATGCAGCCGAAAAACAAGGAATTGCTACACCTGCTTCAATCGCAACCACACTAATTTTACGTAACGCTACTTGGTAACTTTCGACAATTTCTTTAAAATACGGATCAAGCATTAGGTTTGCTAATTTACCATCAAGATCGTATGCTTCTTTTATTTTTTGTAAGAATGCAGCTCTAATGATACATCCACCACGGAAGATCATAGCGATATCACCATACTGTAAGTCCCAATTATATTCATCAGAAGCAGCTCTTAATTGCGCAAAACCTTGTGCATAAGAACAAATCTTGCTCATATAAAGTGCTTTCCTTACATCCTCGATTAATTGTTCTCTATCACCATTAAATTTGTAATTGGAAGGCCCTGATAATAGTTTGCTCGCCTTGACTCTCTCATCTTTCATCGCAGAAATAAATCGAGCAAAAACTGATTCAGTAATAATGGATAATGGTACGCCTAAATCTAATGTGCTTTGACTTGTCCATTTTCCGGTACCTTTTTGTCCTGCTTTATCAAGGATAATATCAACTAATGGTTTTCCAGTTTCATCATCTGTTTTTGTGAAGATGTCGGCAGTAATTTCGATTAAATAACTATCTAACTCGCCTTTATTCCACTCACTAAATACATTGTGTAGCTCTTCCGCCGTTAGACCAAGAACATTTTTTAATAAAAAGTAAGCTTCTGAGATTAATTGCATATCGCCGTATTCGATTCCATTGTGTACCATTTTCACGTAATGCCCTGCTCCGTCTGGACCGATATATGTTGTACAAGGCTCATTATTTACCTTTGCAGAAATTGCTTCAAAAATTGGTTTTACAAGTTCAAAAGCTTCCTTTTGTCCACCTGGCATGATTGATGGACCTTTTAATGCACCCTCTTCTCCGCCAGAAACACCTGTCCCAATAAAATGAATGCCACTATCTGATAATTTTTTATTTCGTCTTTGTGTATCTTTATAATATGTATTTCCACCATCAATTAATATATCGCCTTTTTCAAGATAAGGAAGTAAAGCATCAATCGTTGAATCTGTTGGCGCACCAGCTTTAACCATAATTAAAATTTTACGAGGAATTTCTAATGACTGTACGAACTCTTCAATTGAAAAAGCTCCTACGACATTTTTGCCTTCTGCTTCTTTTAAGAACTCTTCTGTTTTTTCTACCGATCGATTATACACAGAAATAGAAAAACCACGGCTTTCGATATTAAGAGCTAGATTTTTCCCCATTACTGCTAAACCAATCACACCAATTTGTTGTTTAGCCACCTGAATTAGTCCTTTCCTATTAAATTATGCAAGGTTTTAGTACATAAGTAACGATGATGCCTTTCATTAATATAACCTTACATGGTTAACACTATCCTTTTCAATTGATTACACAATTTTTAAGGATATTATGAATAAGTATACATTCTATTAAGGGTTATACATAATATTTTTTTCTTGCATACTAAGAAATTAAGGTCAATAATGATAGTTATATATAATAAAGTCTATAAAAGCAATACAAATACTCAACATTAAAATTTAATAAAATGAAAAGAAGTGATTCTTATGATTGTACAAACATTATTTCAAAGAAAATGGACGCTATTTTTAGCAACATTCATGATTGCGATCATTGGTGGTTTATTATTTAAAGTGATACATCTCCCTATTCCATGGCTACTGGGCCCTATGTTTTTTGTTTTTATTTGGGCAAAATTTTTCAAAGAAAAACTTTATTGGCCAAGTAAACTTCGAGATTCTGCAATGATTACCGTAGGATATACAATCGGTCTTTCATTTACTAGTGCCACCTTTGTTCAAATTGGTCAACAGATCACTTCTATGATTTTAATGACTCTCCTTTTATTACTTTTTACATTGATTATATCGATCATCATTTCAAAGCTATCTGGTATACCATTTCCAACCATTTTAATAGGAAGTATTCCAGGTGGATTAAGTCAGATGATAACCTTGGCTGAAGAATTAGAAGATATTGATATTACGGTTGTTACTTTTCTACAAATATCTAGATTAATGATGATCATCTTTACAGTCCCTTTATTTATATTTAGCCCTTTATTTGATATTCATAGAGAAAGTTCTCTTACAAGCACAGTTCAAAATTCTACAAACCTAAGTGATTTATTCCCAAATATTATCGTATTTGCAGTTGCTTGTACTCTTTTTGCAGTTTTAGGTAAACGTATTAATTTTCCTACTGCTTTTTTATTGGGACCAATGCTTGCTACTATCATATTAAATTTGTCAGGATTTCATGGTCATTCTCTCCCAGCTTTTATTCTTGATTGTTCTCAATTAATGATTGGAGGATATATTGGGCTATTACTGAAACCTGAGAATATGAAAAATAAATTAAAAATATCGATTTTAGCAATAAGTAGTGGTATTGTTTTATTGTTATTTTCATTTGGATTAAGTATTTTATTAACGCATTTCCATTCTATGAATACTGTCACTTCAATGCTAAGTCTTTCTCCTGGTGGAATGGATCAAATGGCGATCATTGCAAAAGAAGCTCACGGTGATATGTCCGTAATAATGTGTTATCAACTATTTAGAACATTATTTATTTTTATTGCGGTTCCTTATTTATTAAAGTTTATCTTTAATCGTATGAATGTGAGAGTTGCTGATAAAATGTAACTGATAATAGGAATTTATACTCCCGATTGGGAAATTAATGTGTAAAGGGGCGTCTCTAATACGCCCCTTTTTTGCAAATATTGATAATCTGATTCGCTATAAAATATAAATTTCATTTTAATAATGTGTTGAAATCTCCTCCAATTACTTCTTGATCTCTCACTTTTTAAAGATAGCAAATTCCATTTTTAACATGGTTAAGGTAAAATTATGCATATTTAATAGAAACAATTTATAACGAATAAGACAATACAAATTAATTCATAAGAATAGTTTAAACAGCATAAAACAATAATATTGTTATGCACATTTACATTTTTAGATGAGGTGAAAATAAATGGTTGTATTATTTACATCAAAAGCCACAGCTTCTGGTGGTCGTGAAGGACATGTGAAATCTGATGATGGATTAATTGACTTACAGCTCACGATGCCTTCAGCTCTAAATAAGAAGACTGGTTCAACCCCAGAACAATTATTTGCCGCTGGATACTCTGCATGTTTTGATGGTGCACTCAATTTCATTGCTAAGAAAAATAAGCATAAAATTGAATCATCAATTACTGCTGAAGTTAGTCTATTAAAAGATGAAACGGAAAGTCCATTTTCATTAGCTGTCACTTTAAACGCGCATATTAAAGGTGTGCCTCAAGATGTTGCAGTGGATTTAGTCAAAGAAGCACATGGTTTTTGTCCATATTCAAAAGCTTTACGAAATAATGTGGATGTAAAATTAAAGGTTTCGGTTGAATAAAGAAAGTTTGTCAGTACGTAAAAAGACTGTTAATACATATTAACAGTCTTTTTTTTATTCAATATTAGCCTCTTATTTGAAATTTATTGATCAAACTTTTTAAAAACAAGTACAGCATTATGTCCACCAAAACCAAATCCATTTGAAATCGCATAGTTTACCTCAGCTTGTATAGCTTTATTTGGTACATAGTCTAAATCACATTCTTCATCTGGAAACTCATAATTAATTGTAGGTGGAATGATATTTTCAAGTATGCTCTTTAGGGTAATAATTGCTTCTATTCCCCCAGCTGCACCAAACAGATGACCGGTCATAGACTTTGTTGAGCTTACTTTTAAATGATATGCATGTTCACCAAATACACTTTTAATTGCTTTTGTTTCAGATTTATCTCCTTCTGGCGTACTCGTTCCATGTGCGTTGATATAATCTATCTTAGTTGGTTCTATTTGAGCTAAGTCTAATGCTAGCTTCATCGCGCGCTCTGCACCGTGAAAATCAGGCGACGTAATATGGAAAGCATCAGTTGTTGAACCATATCCAACGATTTCTCCTAGAATGGTTGCTCCCCTTTTTTTAGCGTGCTCATATTCTTCTAATAATAAAATACCGGAACCTTCAGACATGACAAAGCCGTCTCGATTCTGATCAAAAGGTCTGCTAGCTTTTTTTGGTTCGTCATTATTTGTTGACATTGCTCTCATTCTTGAAAAACCAGCGTAAGCTAATGGGTTAATCGATGCCTCAGAGCCTCCTGCTAAAATAGCATCTGAGTACCCGTGTCGAATATTTAAAAAGGCTTCTCCAATTGCATGATTTCCTGTTGCACAAGCAGAAACTGGAGAAAAGCTTGTACCTTTAAAACCAGTTTTAATAGAAATGATACCTACAGCCATGTTGATAATCATCATTGGGACCATAAAAGGTGATACTTTTCTAGGTCCTTTGTCCAAAAGAGTTTGATGATTTTCTAATACTGTATCAATACCACCAATTCCTGAGCCAATAAAAATACCTAATCTATTAGGATCTAGTTTTTCGATATCTAAGTTGGCTTGATCTAGTGCTTGTCTTGATGCAGCATATGCATATTGAACGAATTTATCGTATTTACCTAATTCCTTCTTCTCAAAGTAATTTTCTGGTGCGAAATCTTTGATCATTCCTCCAATTTTTGTATTAATATCTTCATATCCTTCAAATTCAACTTTATCAATACCTGATTCTGATGCTTTAATACGATCCCATAAAGTATCCACAGCATTACCTAAAGGTGAAACAACTCCATAACCTGTAACAACGACTCTTTTGTGCATATGAATCCTCCTTCAATTACAAAAAATAATTTAATATTTAGTAGAAATTAAAATAACATGTTTTTCAACTGCAAAATAACCATGTCCAAATACTTCTTGTCTTTATTTAATCGACTCAAAGCTAATGAACCTTCCATTGAAGAAATGATAAAGACAGCCATTTCATTTGGCTGGATATCTTTTTTTATTTCGTTACATTCTTGTCCATGCTTAATTACGTTGGCAATTAACTGGATTAACCCGTTAAATCCGTCTTTAATTGTATCTTCAAATTCTAACATTGAATCATCTGCTTCAATTGCAGCATTCATTATAGGACATCCACCTTGTATGTATTTATCATGTAATAAGGTGCTAAATACAGAAATAAATTCATCAAATTGTTCTTGTGCTGTACTTTTTTCGGACACAGCAAGAATATACTTTTCCCTTAATGTATTCATTGAATGTAAAAATGAAGCTTCTGCCAAAGATTCCTTGCTTTCAAAATGATTATAAATTCCACCTTTTTTTAAACCTGTAGCATTCATGATGTCTGAGATAGAGGTTGTTTTATACCCTTGCATATTAAAAAGAGAAGATGATTGTTCGATTATATATTTCTTTGTTCTTTCACCTTTGTTCATATGCATTTACCTCCTTCGCTTCCGAAAAAAGAACTATCGGTCTTTTTTTTATTAAACTATTTTCTATTTTGTTTGTCAACAAACTTGAACAATGGGACTATTCTTCATAAATCATTTTTCGCGTCATACCACCATCAACGATAATGTTTTGACCATTTACAAAATTGTTTTCTGGATCCGCTAAATAAAGGCACGCTTTTGCGATGTCTGTAGGTGTTCCAACTCGATTTGACCAATGTTGTACATGATCTTTTGCTTTTAATTCAGTATAGTTATTAAACTCTATCCAACCTGGACTTATACAATTCACTGTAATATTGTTAGATTGAAGTGATGCAGCTAACGAATGTGTTAATGATACAATTCCACCCTTTGAAGCAGCATAAGACTCTGAGTTTGGTTCAGACATGATTGCTCGGGTAGATGCCATATTTATGATGCTACCTCCGTTAGTCATTACTTTTGCGGCTTCTCGTGAAGCGATAAAAACACTTCGTAAGTTCGCTTGAATCACATCATCAAATTCTTCGGTACTTAATTCAAACAATGGTTTGAACTTTGCGATTCCAGCGTTATTAATTAAAATATCAATTTTCCCGTATGTATTCATAACGTTTTGGATGAGATTTTTAAGATCATCTTCTTTCTTTACATTTGTATAAAAAAATGAAGCTTTTCCCCCATCTATTTCTATATGTTGTTGTACATATATACCTTTTTCCTCATCAAGATCGGCGATACAAACAATTGCACCTTGTTGTCCGAACTCTTTTGCAATGCCTTCTCCTATACCGTTTGCGCCTCCAGTGATAATAACTACTTTATCTATAAAATTAGTTCTCATCGTTCAATTCCTTTCATCTATCTTTGTTTCTTTTGCTTTTGGTCGTGCTAGTACAAGAAAATGAAACAGTCTTCTTTGATTTCTTCATTATACTTAATATACGCTATTAAACAAAAAAACTGCCAAAAGGCAGTTTTCATCATCCAGACTAATTCGTTCAAATATAACATTATTTGTTTATGAAATTTCATTACGAAGTGAACTTACATATCTTAGCTCAGCCCCATTTTTTTCAAGAGATAAATGAGCATTTCTTTTTCTGACTTATTGATCTGAGAAAACAATTGATCAATCATTTGTTCATGCTCTGGGAAAATCGAACTGATTAACTGATGACCTTCATCAGTTAAGACAGCGTAAGTTACTCTTCGATCTTTCGGACAAGGCAATCGTTTTATGAATCCCTTGGCCTCTAATTTATCAAGAACATATGTCATGTTTCCACTTGAAATTAATATTCTTTTACCGATATGTTGAATTGGCGTATCACCTTTATGATAAAGTAATTCTAAAACAGCAAATTCTGTTAAATTCAAACCAAATAACTTAATATGTTCAATTGCAGCATCTGTTATATATCTATTTGTTTTACAAATCTCAGAGAATAATTGTAGCGATCGGTTTTGATTATACTGATCATTCAACATATACTTCACCTCTCAATACAAAATCTTTAATTCGAGATTATTTTAGAATATTTTCATTGTAAAGTCAATAAGAATAGGCTTTTTACTGCTAAGCAATTAAAAAATCAAAGCATCAATTGCATATGCACCAGGACCTGTTAAAGCAACCCCGATAACAACTGCTAATATAATTAAGTTTAATTCATATCCATTTTGAGTTGACCAAAAACCGTTTGGACCATGTACTTTTACAATCGCTACGAACATTGCACCAGCAATTAATAATGAAGCTAATGGTGTTAATAAACCTGTTGCAAATAAAATACCACCTATTAATTCACTTACCCCAGCGAAAAATGCCATTTGTACTCCTGGTTTCAAGCCAATTGATTCCATCCACTGACCAGTACCTTTTAATCCGTAACCACCAAACATTCCAAATAATTTTTGTGCACCGTGACCAATAAAAGAAACCCCTATCACTAAACGGATGATTAATAATCCTAAACCTACTAACATAATTTTCATTCTCCTTTTTTGTTTTAGTTTGAAATAAAGTATCTCTAATTCGAGATAGTGTATTAAAAAAAATGAAACCATTACTTCTTAATAAACTTATGATTGCACATTATAAGATTCCTCTATTCTATTTTCACCTCATTTAGTTTATCTTGACTTCGAGATAATATTAATCTAAATGTAACCCTTTGTCAACATCATTATTAAAAAATATTGCACCTTTTTAAAAAGAATATTATTTTTTTGGTTTTATGTTCTTTAGAAAGAAGTTGTTTACAACGGAAGGTGCGAGACTCCTGTGGGAAATGTGGGAAGGATGAGACCCTGCATGTTAGCCTTGGAGGCTCAGGTCTCCGCCCCACGGAAAGGGAGCGTCCTGGAGTTGTAA
>NZ_JBALMS010000093.1:0-26569 GCF_036962205.1 Bacillus sp. JJ664
GAGCTACGGGCGCATATTGTGTTGTCACTTCGTTAGCGACTTTTATAGTATATAATAACTACTACTTAAAGTCAACATCTTTTTAAAGTTTATTTATCTTAAACTTAGTAAGCTTACTACGATAAGCTTCTGATGACTCCGTTAAGTTCTAACGGGAACTTTATCTATATTAAAGCAACATGAACACAAAGTCAACATAATTTAAAAGAAAAAATAACTTTTATTGAATTAAGTTATTTTCGCTAATTAGAATGTTACATTGAAGTGCTTAGTATATGCTGTTTGCGTTAATTTATACAATGTACTCTAAAGAATTTACTCAAGGTTTGAGAAGGAACTATACTATAGAAGAATTAAAACAATCCTCAATCCTTTAAATAGATTAAATGTGGATCAAACACCACTATAAAATACAAAAAAGACAATCTACATACTGTAGATTGTCTGGTTATATACATACATGATGCGGCCGAGAGGACTTGAACCTCCACGGAGAAACCTCCACTAGGCCCTCAACCTAGCGCGTCTGCCATTCCGCCACGACCGCAAATAAACAAAAAGTGAGCCATGAAGGATTCGAACCTTCGACCCTCTGATTAAAAGTCAGATGCTCTACCAACTGAGCTAATGGCTCGTAATAAAGATAATAATACAAGTATCACAATTACTACACTTTTGAATGACTTAGAAGTCTATTTGGTCGTGCTATCGCACTAGAGCAATGCTCATAAAAAATAATGGCTGGGCTACCTGGATTCGAACCAGGGCATGACGGAATCAAAATCCGTTGCCTTACCGCTTGGCTATAGCCCAATGAAGTTGCTACATGGTCTAACTCCTGCGATTATACTACTTGATAATGCTCCGCAGGATTTTCTTATGTTGTATTGGATTCACCCCTCGAGTCTACTCCTCAAGATAAAGACAATCCGACATTTGATCACGCTTAAAATCAATACGCTATACTACATAACAGGTATTACGATCTTTCTTTATGTTGTATTGTATTCACCTCTCGAATCTACTCCTCAAGATAAAGACAATCCGACATTAGATGAAACTAAATTCAGAATCACTATTCCACACAATATGTATTATAATCTTTCTCTATGTTGTATTGGTCTTACCTCTCGAATTCACTCCTCAAGACAATCCGACACCTAAATGACAATAAATTAACTACCAAAAATATTATCTCCAAAAAAAGAAAAAATACTACATTATGTAGTAAATAATGGCGGTCCCGACCGGGATCGAACCGGCGATCTCCTGCGTGACAGGCAGGCATGTTAACCGCTACACCACGGGACCGTATACAATTAAATGGTGGAGGATGACGGGCTCGAACCGCCGACCCCCTGCTTGTAAGGCAGGTGCTCTCCCAGCTGAGCTAATCCTCCGTAATATAAAAAATGGTGACCCGTACGGGATTCGAACCCGTGTTACCGCCGTGAAAGGGCGGTGTCTTAACCGCTTGACCAACGGGCCGTATGTATGGCAGAGAAGAAGGGATTCGAACCCTCGCACCGCGTTAACGATCTACACCCTTAGCAGGGGCGCCCCTTGAGCCACTTGGGTACTTCTCTAAAATAATGGCTCCGCAGGTAGGATTCGAACCTACGACCACTCGGTTAACAGCCGAGTGCTCTACCACTGAGCTACTGCGGAATAATCTAAATTATCCATCAACACTTTCTGGTAAGTGGTGACAAGTAATAATATAAACTATGAATATATACCCTGTCAATACTATTTATAACTGTTTTAATTTACTTTTACATATTCCGCAAACAAACCGTTTCAAGTCCACTTTTCTCTTACGTAAGTAAGTTTGTCCACATTTTGTACAAATGTAGCGATACTTATATGGTACAGTTCTCTTTTTAGTTGTAGTCGCTAATGGTTTGCAGTACCTTGGTGCACCAACCTGTTTTAATAAATCTTTAAAATCCTTATCCTCATGCTTATAGCCTTTTTTCATTATGTGTAGATGATAATGGCATAATTCATGTAAGATAATACCCCTTAATTCTTCAATTCCATGTTCATTGAAATACAGCTTATTTAATTCAATATTACTTGTTTTTAATAAATACCTTCCACCTGTAGTTCGTAATCTAGCATTAAAGGTAGCTTGATGTAAAAATGGACGGTTAAAATATTGCGATGATAATTCTTCAACTAATTTTTGTAGTGTTTCGTTTTCCATCCTCATATCGTCCCTTAAATGATTCTATATTCTTTATTTCTTTTTGTATTAACTAATATACAACTCACATTTTTCTAGTTATCTGCATACATTAAACTTACAAATGAGAATTTCAAAGATCAGATTCGTACAATTTATACTAAATGAGTTGCTCTTAGTAAATCTCTCTACAATGGCGTAAAATTTAACTTTTAATTGAACAATTTCGTTATCCTTTTTATAAAGGTATTAGAAGGTTACCCCTCACTCATTTAATATGTCGCCCATCTCAAATTAAAAGATGGGCGAAGATTTTTAAGCTGGAGGTTTTTCATATGGTTATGCCAAGTTGGCTGAAAACCCAAATGCAAAAAGCTTTTTATGAAAAAAACCGCTATCAAATTAAATTATTAAATCAATGCTGGTTTTACTATCAAAAAATTAAGCTTTGACTGTTTCTTTTGATTCAACCGGAAGCATTGACAAGCCTACTCTTTGCTTTTTTTGATCTACTTCGGCAATCCAAACTTTTACAACCTGTCCAACAGATACTACATCTAATGGATGTTTGATAAACTTACTACTCATTCGTGATATATGAACAAGGCCATCATTTTTTAAACCGATATCTACGAATGCTCCAAAATCAACGACATTTCTAACAGTACCTTCTAACTGCATGCCAATTTTCAAATCTTCTATATTAAGTACATCTTGTCGTAATAATGGTGCTGCTAATTCATCACGTAAATCTCTTTCTGGCTGCATTAAAGAATTCAATATATCTTTTAACGTAATTTCACCAATGTCTAGTTGACTTGAAGTTTCTTCTATATTTAAACCTTTTATTTTATCTTTTAATTCATTAGAACCAAGTTGACTTGAAGACATATTTAATTGCTTCAATAATTTTTTAACCTGTCCATAGCTTTCAGGGTGAATACCAGTACGATCTAACGGCTCGTCACCTTCAAGCACACGTAAAAAGCCAATACATTGTTCATATGTTTTTGCACCAAGTCGAGGTATTGTTTTCAATTCTTTTCTGTTTGCAATCTTACCTTTTTCATCACGATAGTTTACGATGTTTTTTGCAACAGTTTTTGATAATCCAGATACATATTGAAGTAGTGAAACCGATGCAGTATTAACATTTACTCCTACTTGGTTTACAGAAGTTTCAACAACAAACGTTAATGACTCGTTTAAGCTTTTCTGAGAAACATCATGCTGATACAGTCCAACCCCAACAGATTTTGGATCAATTTTCACTAATTCTGCTAGAGGATCCTGTAATCGCCTAGCGATTGAAACCGCACTTCGTTCCTCTACTTGAAAATTAGGAAACTCTTCTCGTGCTAATTCTGAAGCAGAGTAAACACTTGCACCCGCTTCATTAACAATTACGTAGTAAATGTCTTTGTTTGTTTCCTTTAATATCTCAGATACAAATAGTTCAGTTTCTCTTGATGCTGTTCCATTTCCTATTGCAACCATTTCAATTTTAAATTGTAGGAGAATATCTTTTATCTTTGCAACGGCTTGTTCCTTTTTCTTCTGTTGAATTTCAACCTTTTCTCCTCTAAAAGGATGTGGGTAAATGACATCTATTTTTAGAACCTTACCAGTCTCATCAACTACTGCTAGCTTACAACCTGTTCTAAATGCAGGGTCAACTCCAAGCACAACCTTCCCTTTTAAAGGCGGTTGTAATAGTAATGAACGTAAATTTTCAGAGAAAATGGTAATTGCTTGAGAATCAGCTTTTTCAGATAGTTCCTTACGTATTTCTCTTTCAATCGATGGTTGAATTAAACGTTTATATGCGTCTTCTACAACCTCCATTAAAATTGAACGAACAAAAGTTTCTTTTTTAATCACATTTCGCCCTAGAAAAGCAATGATCTCTTCAAATGGTGATTGAACTGAGATTTTCAGAATATCTTCCTTTTCACCACGGTTCATTGCAAGAATTCGATGGGGTACAATTTTTGAGATTGGCTCTGAATATTCATAATACATTTCATACACTTTTTTCTCATCTTTTTCCGCATCTTTGACACTAGATTCTATTAAACCTTTTCTAAAAGTAGATTCTCTAATCCATTTTCGGTAGTTCGCATCATCTGCAATCCATTCTGCAATAATGTCTTTTGCACCTTGGATTACATCATCAACTGTATGTACTTCTAATTCTTCATTTATATATTTTAAAGCTTCATCGGCTAATGAGCCCTCTTTTGGTAGATGAAACAACCATTCAGCTATTGGTTCAAGACCTTTATCCTTAGCTACGGTTGCTCTGGTTTTTCTTTTTTCTTTATATGGTCTATATAAATCCTCTACTTCTTGTAATTTAGAAGCGATTTGTATACTTTTTTGTAATTCTTCAGTTAGTTTTCCTTTTTCTTGGATTAAACGGATGACTTCTTCTTTTCTCGATTGTAGGTTCACTGCATATTCATATTTTTCAAGGATTGAATAAATTTGTACTTCATCTAATGAACCCGTTTTTTCTTTTCGGTATCGCGCAATAAAAGGGATTGTATTCCCTTCTTCTTTTAATTCAATAACAGTAGACACTTGTTGCGGTGAAATATTTAGTTCAGATGCAATTTTTTTAACTAATTGCTGTGACATGATTACGACCTCCGATATCTAACTATTTTTACGTACTTAAATAACCCTTCCAAAAAGAAAGGGTTACAAAGCAATTTTAATCATTATTTAAAAAATATGTAGGAAAAGCTGCATTAAGCAACTTTTAAAAATCAACAAGTCCCAAACTGATTTGCAGCGCTTCGTCAACCTGATCCATCATTTCATCATCAAGATGAGTAATTTTATCAGTTAACCGCTGTTTGTCAATCGTTCGAATTTGTTCTAGTAAGATAACCGAATCACGTTCAAATCCGTATTTCTTAGCATCAATTTCAACATGAGTTGGAAGTTTTGCCTTTTGGATTTGTGCTGTAATCGCAGCGACTATAACGGTAGGACTAAAACGGTTACCGATATCATTCTGTATTATGAGAACCGGACGAACTCCACCTTGTTCAGAGCCAACTACAGGGGAAAGGTCTGCAAAATATACGTCGCCACGTTTTACTATCAAGTGATTACCCCCCGCTAACTAAGCGCTCCACTTTCGAATCCGCTTCAGACTCAGCATAAAATGACTCAGAAGATATTAATAAGTTGATTTTAGCCATTTCCATGTACCCGCGTCGCATTTGTTCACGACTTTGGCGTCTTTTACGATCCTTCAAAAACATCTTAGTCGCTTGATAAATATATTCATTTCGATTACCGTTTTCTTGCTTTACTAATCCATCTAGTTCGCTTACTACGTGTTTTGGTAAACGTACTGTGATTTCAGTTGTCGCATTTAGTTCGGACAAGTTTCAGCACCTCCAGAATCAACTATTACCCATATATCTCCCTATATTACATCATACCATTAATTTCAAAGATTGGAAAGACACATATCTTCGTTTATCTTTACCAAATAAGCGTGTTTCATACTTTAATACATCAATTATCAAATTCATCTGATACTAGATAATTACTAATGGACCTTATTTTCCCATCTTTTTTGTATACTCTTGGAACTCTATTATTGATCAGACAAGTGACCTCGTAATTAATCGTATTCATATGAGATGCAACATCTTCCGCACTCACAATTTTATCATTACTTTCCCCAATCAATGTCACCTTAGTCCCTACAGGATAATGTTTTGATAGCTTTACCATACATTGATCCATGCAAACTCGACCTACTATTTCTGCTTTTTCACCTTCTATTAGTACAGTAAAACCTTGCATATCTCTTAGCCAACCATCTGCATATCCTACTGGAAGCGTAGCAACCCATTCAACATCAGATGTTTTATAAGTTGCTCCATAGCTTACTCCACTATTTGCTGGCAACTGCTTTATATGAGAAACTTTTGTATAAAATGATAACGCAGGCTTTAATTCAAACGGAATTTTTGATTTCATTTCTAAAGATGGTGTTAATCCATACATGACGATTCCGACGCGCACTGTATTAAATAAGCCAGTTTCTAATACTGCTGCTGCACTATTTGCACAATGAATTAAAGAAGGTGAAAAACCGCTGTCCTTAACCCATTCAATCGTTTCATAAAATCTATCTAATTGTTGTTGGAAATATGTTCGATCTAGTTCATCCGCTGTCGCAAAATGCGTAAACAACCCTTCAAGATTGATCGATGATTTTTTTAATAAAGTTGAAGCTTTTTCCCATTCAGCTTTCGTTTTTAAACCTAATCTTCCCATTCCAGTGTCAAATTTAATATGAATCGTTACTTCATCAGAATCTGAAAGATAATTTGTGATATCCTCTAGCCAATCAACATTATATGCTGTTAAAGTCAAATTATGTTTGATTGCTATAGTTATATCCTGTGCTCTAGTTGCTCCCAATACTAAAATTGGAGCATCTATTCCAGCTTTACGAAGATAAATTCCTTCATCAATAAATGCAACTAATAAACGTGTTGCACCTGACTTCAATGCTTGTTTTGCTACTTCTATATAACCATGTCCATATGCATTTGCTTTTAAAGCTACATATATTTCTTGATGATTAGGGTAAAGCGATACAATATTTTTAACGTTTTCTTCAATCGCATCTAAATTCACTTCAACCCATGTGTCGCGATAAAATGGCGTTTCTGACATAATTTACACTTCCTTATCGTTTTACCCTTGCTCTTTTTATATATGTGTAAAATTATTTGCTTAAATACGAGAAATGTCAACCTTTAACCTTATACAAATAGTCTATTTCAAATATAAAAAGGCGTGATAGTACTTCATCACGCCTTTTCTCTAGTTTGTAAATATGATTATTTTGTTCCTGTTTGACCTACTGATTGAGCAACCTCAATTAATTCACTTTGCGTTAAGTTACTAGATACAATTGTAAAGTCAGTGCCTCCATGTGACCAAGAAATCATTTTTTCTGATAATGCACCGACAGTATATCCTAAGTCAACTGGCTCACCACTGATTTCCATGACTGTACCAGTTTCAGAAATACGAGATTTTTCTTCAATTAAGGTAAATGATTTATCACCTTTATATGAAAGAATAACTTGAATACCACTTTCAGTTTTAACCTCTTGTTGGTCTTCTAAAGTTACACCGTCCATTAATTTATTAGGGTATTGCGTTACTAATAAGTTAGAATCATTATTAGTAGACGTTGGTACACTTAAACGTGCGCTTGTCATGTTTTTCTTCACGTCAAATGCATCATTATCAAACTTTGGATTGTATTTCACTTTATCAAATTGAACATCTAACACAACATTTTTATCAGAATCTAATAACTTAACTGACTCTGGTGTCAAACCTTTTTTATTAAACGTAATTTCTTGTGTAGGAAGTAATTGTTTATTTGTATAGTTTGTTTTCGTTTCAAATACATAACCCTTTTTAGTTGATTTGAAAGTAGCATCTTTATCTTGAACTAGATCATTTACTAATGATTCCGGTAAATATGGTTGGCTGCTGTTTGATGGCCAATCACTTTGGAAACGATAGCTTTTATTTAGTGCTGGTGTTAAAACAAATACGCCTTCTTTGTTTCGTAAAATGATTTGATTTTGATCGCTTTTAGCATTTTTTAATTGTACTCGGTAATATGAAGGTTTTTTATGCCAAATGACTACTTCATATTTTTGTGGATCATTTCCGTTATTAATTGTTAACGTAGCATCCGCCTGATAACCACTCATTTTTTCCATCTTATTACTTAATGAACCTACAACATCTTCCCTCGATTTCTTACCACATGCAGCCATTGATAAAACTAACGTAAAGGCCAAAAGCATCGCTACAAGCTTTTTCTTCATCTCCCCAGCTCCTTTGTTCCTCTTATATTGTAAAAAGAGAATCTCATGCAAAGGCAATAGAATAAATGTGCGCGAGTAGCTAAGAAGTTTAACCTAGATTTATTCATGCACGTTGCAACCTTGCTTCTCCTATCCTCATAGAACTATATGAGGTCAAGCTCTAAAATATGCAGACTAGCATGACAAGCTAAACTAAAAAAATTACAAAATAAAAAACAGTCACTAAACTCGTAACTGTTCAAAACTAATTTGTTTATAATTGCTGTAAAACTACTTGTGCAGCGGCATAGTGCTCAGTGTGAGTAATAGACAAAAAAGGAATAAAAGGTAAATCAACTGATAGAACCGGTTTTCCTTTTTCATCGTTTAGAATTTCTATATCATGAAAGCCAAGTTCTTTTCCAATCCCTGTACCGAATGCTTTCGAACAAGCTTCCTTAGCCGCGAATCTCCCTGATAAAAACTCTAGTTTTCTACGCTCAGAGAGATTTTTATAAATTTCATATTCAGCTTCAGTTAAAATCCTATTTGCAAAACGTGGTTGAGACACAATAATCTCTTTCATTCTTTCAATCTCTACTAAGTCCAATCCTATACCTACAATCATTTCCTCACCTTTACTTTCACTTACTACGGTTTAAAATTAAAGCTGGAATCATTTACAACTTCAACTGAAGGATGACTTTTTAGTTCCTCCATCAGTTTAAAAAGTGCATTATCTTTTTGTTTTGCTTCAATCATACAATCAATTTGCTTTACAGAGCCATATATTTCATTTAAAAAAGTAAGAAACATAGAAGAATCTACATAATCAGCGTGTGCTCTAATGTCTTTTTCATCCCTCGGACTTGAAATATGCATTTTCATTGGGAGCTCAGAAACTGACCATGTATTGACTGCTCGATCCCAGTTCTCAGTCCACAGTTCGTTTACGTGATTCACCAGGTGGTGGTGATAATCAAAAACAATCGGAACACCCAGCTTTTCACATGCAAATAATGTTTCCTCAAACGTAAACGTTGTATCATCATTTTCGAACATTAGCATCTTTTGAATTGGAGAAGGTACCGAACCAAAATTTTCTACCAGTTGTTCTAACGATTTCTCTTTGTCATCATACCCTCCACCAACGTGTAAAACACAACGATGCTCTGGATTTATTTTCATTGCCTTCAAAAGTTGGTAATGCATTTTTAATGTTTTAATTGAAGACTTTAACAAATCTTCATCAACCGAGTTTAAAATAACGAAATGGTCCGGATGAAAATCGATTCTCAATTTGTTTTTTAAAGCAAATTCACCAAGTTGATTTAGCTCCTCTTTTAAAGGCTTCATAAAATTCCAATCCTTCAGCTCTTCGTGATTAGCTAGTGGGATTAACTTACTACTTAATCGAAAAAAAGATATATTATGTGCTTTATTATGTTTAAGTAATCGTAAACAATTATTG
Source organism: Bacillus sp. JJ664 (assembly GCF_036962205.1). Lineage (NCBI taxonomy): Bacteria > Bacillati > Bacillota > Bacilli > Caryophanales > Bacillaceae > Bacillus > Bacillus sp. JJ664. The sequence goes on from NZ_JBALMS010000093.1 coordinate 9,527, forward strand.
ATATTTGTTTTTGAAATAAGTTCTAATTTTCTAATCGCAGCTTCTTTATCTTTTTGTTTTAAAAACTGTGCAAAGGTCATCGTTTTTGACGGCGATGCATTTTGTAAATTCATACTCATTGCAACATAACCAAGTCTTACATGCATATAGATCCAACTTTCTTACATTTTTTCCTTAGTTTATGGAAAATACGTAAAATCACACCGATTATTTTTCAAAACAAAAAGGTACACGGATTAAACCATGTACCTTCATTTCAATATTATTTACTGCTATCTTGATGTCTACGTTGTCCGCCACCACGATTATTATCGCGAGAACCCGAACTAGCACCTTCACTACGTTTGCTACGGAAGTTTCCTCCACCACGGTTGCCGTCTCTATCTCCACGACGACCATCTCCACGGCGGTCTCCACCACCGCGACGGTTTTCTCCACCGCCACTACGTTTGTTTTCACCACGACGGTATCCACCACCGCCGCCGCTTCCACCACGACCGCCACGATCACGTTTCACCATTGGTGGCTCATCAGTTAATCGAATTGGTGTTTCATTTGGTTCTTTAGTTAACATTTTTAACGCTGCTGCTACAACACTTACTGAATCATGCTCTTCAAGTAATTCTTCAGCAATACGTTTGTAGAATGCTAAGTTATCACTTTCCATTGTTGAAGTTAATTTTTCAGCAATAATACGTTGTTGGCTTTCAATTGCTTCATCCAATGTAGGTGCAGTCATACGTTCCATACGACGTTTAGTTGTACGTTCAATATTTTTCAATTGATTAAATTCACGAGGCGTAATGAATAGCATCGCAATACCTGATTTACCAGCACGACCTGTACGTCCAATACGGTGAACATAACTTTCAGGATCCTGAGGAATATCGAAATTATAAACGTGAGTTACACCAGAAATATCTAATCCACGAGCTGCTACATCAGTCGCAACTAATACATCAATTGAACCAGATTTAAATTTACGTAGTACTTGCTCACGTTTTGCTTGTGATAAATCACCATGAATACCTTCAGCTGCATAACCGCGTGAGTTTAACGCTTCAGATAATTCATCAACACGACGTTTCGTACGACCGAAAATAATAGCTAATTCTGGCGTTTGAATATCTAATAAACGTGTAAGCACGTCAAATTTTTTCTTTTCTTGAACTTCAATAAAATGTTGTTCAATGTTAGGCATTGTAACTTCTTTCGCTTGAACTTTTACGATTTGAGGATTAGTCATAAAAGTTTCTGCAATGCGACGAATTGGGTCAGGCATTGTAGCTGAGAAAAGAAGCGTTTGTTTATTTTCAGGGACTTCTTTTAAGATCGCTTCAATATCTTCAATGAATCCCATGTTTAGCATTTCATCTGCTTCATCTAAAACAACTGTGTTTACGTTGTTAAGACGAATCGTACGACGGTTAATATGGTCTTGTATACGACCAGGTGTTCCAACAATAATATGTGGGAACTTCTTTAATGAACGCATTTGACGATTAATATCTTGTCCACCGTAAATCGGAAGGATTTTAACGCCTTTGTGCATACCAATTTTGTGTAGTTCTTCGCCAACTTGGATCGCTAACTCACGTGTAGGAGCAATAACAAGTCCTTGAACGTTGTTATTATCTACATCAATTTTTTCTAGTAAAGGAATACCGAAAGCGGCTGTTTTACCAGTACCAGTTTGCGCTTGACCAATTACATCATTGCCTTGTTTTGCTAATGGAATAGTCTGCGCTTGAATTGGAGTAGCTTCCTCGAAGCCTAATTTTTCAATCGCAAACAGGATTTTACTACTTAATCCTAATTCTTGAAATGTTGTCAATTTGTTTAATCTCCTTTGTATCTCATTTATATCTATAAAAATTATATGTTTCGTGACTGTTCACATTTGGAAGGTTCGTTTTTAGTGGAAAACAATGTCCGAAGTATTATGAAAAGGAAACAATATCTACTCATTATACGGACATTCCATCTAAAAAGCAAATGAAGTTATATATTTTCAAAATGATTTCCATATCTTCTTGTGTGAAGAACTATAGTCCAACTTCCTTAATTTTCCCTTGTTTCCTCACTTTTAACATAGTAATCCAGCCGTATATATTTTGCGCCTGAGCAATTCTTCCAATTAATTGTCACGATAAAAATATAATTAGTAGCAATACTTTTTGTTACTAATTCTCTCTACTCGCTTGTTTCTAATAATGCATTAACGACTTCTTCTAATTTCATTCCTCTAGAGGCTTTAACTAAAACAAGATCATTCGGTTTAACCTCTTGTTTTAAAACATCAATTAAATTATTTTTGTCATCAAAACTTTTTACGTTTGAAGAGTCCATTTGTTCAAATGCAGAAACTGCAGCAAACTTACTTAATGAACCATAAGTATATAAATAATCAAATTGAAGCCTTACAACCTCTTCACCAATCTCTTCGTGAAAAGCAATTTCTTGATCACCTAGCTCTAACATATCACCAAAGATTACAAACTTTCTCTTATATCCAGTTAATTCTGCTGCAAATAAAAGAGCTGCCTTCATTGATGTAACACTAGCATTATAAGCGTCATTTATAATTGTTAGCCCATTTTTAGTTTTTAATAACTCCATTCGCATTTTCGTCATTTCTAGATTTTGCATACCTAATTGTATTTCTTCCCAAGTTAAAGAGAATTTTCTAGCTACGGCTATTGCTGCCAAAGTATTACTAATATTATGTTTTCCTAGTACACTCAATTTGAAACGAACATTATTTGATTTATTTATTTCAAATTCACTACCTGATTCATTCATTTCAATTAAGGTAGGATAAAAATCATTCTGTTCATTAAATCCAAACGTTTCAATTGTATAAGAAGACTGTTGGTTTTTTGTACCATCCAATAATAACGGTTCATCTCCATTAATGACTAGTAAACCTTCCTTTGAAAGTCCACATGCGATCTCTAGCTTAGCTTTTGCTATCCCTGCTCTAGACCCTAATTCTTGCATATGTGATTCACCAATATTTGTAATAATTGCAGCATCTGGCTCCGCTAATTTTGATAAAAATTCGATTTCGCCGAAATCACTCATACCCATTTCTAAAACGGCAACTTCTGTATCTTCATCCATCAAAAGAACTGTTAACGGTAAGCCAATATGATTGTTAAAATTCCCTTGTGTTTTATGTACTTTATATTTTGCTGATAGGATGCTAGTTAATATGTCTTTCGTAGAAGTTTTCCCATTACTGCCTGTGATACCAACTATTTTTCCATTCCATTCTTTTAAATATGATTTCGATAATACTTGAAGCGCTTCTAACGTGTCCTCAACTAAAATGACAGAAGTATTTGTTGGTGCATTTGCATATTTTTTTGAGCAAAGAATGGCACTTGCACCATTTTCAATAGCTTGAGGAAGAAATTCATGAGCATCAAATCTTTCCCCTATAATTGGTATAAATAATTTCCCATTTAAATCTCCACGTGAATCCGTTGATACGCCATTAATAGATAGATCATTACCTACTAACCGACTTCCAGGTATCATCTTTACAATTTGTGATAAAGTACGCACGATTGCCATTGTCACCGACTCCTATCCAAAGTATTTCTATCTATTCAATTGAAAACACTATTCAATCAAGAATAGTGTTTTCAATTGTTAAATATTATATTTAATTTGTTGTTTTTGTTCGTGTCTTTCAATTCCTAAGTTAATTAATTTCTCAATTAAACTAGAATATGATAAACCTGATGCTTGCCATAATTGTGGATACATACTAAATGGCGTGAAACCAGGCATAGTATTCACTTCATTCATTAATACTCCACCATCTTCAGTTACGAAGAAATCCGCACGAGTTAAACCAGAACCATCAATCGCTTTAAAAGCTACTTCTGCATAATATTTAATCTTTTCATATGTTTCTTGTTCGATCGGCGCAGGAATGATTAATCCTGTTTCGCCACTTTCGTATTTAGCACTATAGTCATAAAACTCTACTGAAGGTTTAATTTCCCCTACAACAGAACATTCAACTTTATCATTACCTAAAACGGCAATTTCAATTTCACGACCAACGATATTTTCTTCAATAATGACTTTACGGTCAAATTGGAAAGCTTCTTCAAATGCGGCAATTAAAGATTCACGATTTTTCGCTTTACTGATACCAACACTTGAACCTAGATTAGCTGGTTTAACAAACACAGGATAACCTAGTTCTTGTTCAACTTTTTCATAACAAGATTCAGCTGTTTCCTTCCAATCTGTTTTTAAGAAGTGAACATACTTCGCTTGTGGAATGCCAGCTTGAGCAAATAAATTTTTCATGATGACTTTATCCATACCCGCTGCTGATGCTAATACACCATTCCCAGCGTAAGGGATATTTAATAATTCAAGTAATCCTTGAACTGTACCGTCTTCACCATTTGGCCCATGTAATAATGGGAATATTACATCAACTGGTCCAGTAGATTCTTGATTAGATGCTGCAGGAATAATTGATGAAGTTAATGCAACAGGAGCAATTTCACTTACATGTTGATCTTCGTTTGAGAATTTTAAAGCAGCTACACTTTCTACTTTACCTTCTATTTGTTTACCTTGTAACCATTCACCTTGTTCTGTTATATAAATTGGATACACATCAAATTTTGAGTGATCTAAAGCTGAAATAACGGCAAAAGCTGTTTGTAATGACACTTTATGTTCAGCAGACTTACCGCCATATAATAAACCTAACTTAATCTTCATGATGTTCCCCCTACTATTTTTTGCTCTTCCTATTGTACCACTTTCTCCCAAACTGTATAAGCTTTTATGGGTAGAAACCTATATTTCTTTACAACATATGCAAATAAGTTGGAGTTGTGATAGAAATACAATCAGCCACCAATACAGATAGCCCAAAGAATCATTTCTACTGTTTTTTCTCTGTCTACTAAAATAAAAAAGGCCGCGCTTTATTGCGCTAGCCCTTGATTTTTTTCTCTAAATGCTACTTTTTCATCAAGTGAACGATACATTGCACCCGAAACGACGACACCAGTTCCCAAAATGACAAATAGCCATAGTCCTAGTTTCAAATCAAATAAGAATCCGCCTAATAATGGACCAAGGAACCCACCAATAGTCCATTTCATGCTTCCAACTGCCATATATGTTGCTCTAAGTTCTTCTGGCGCAATATTTGCAACAAAAGTCATTTGAACAGGTGACATTACCATCTCACCAAATGTGTAGTAAGCAAAAATGATTCCTAGAATGAATAAAATCAACCATTTTCCAAATCCAAATGAAAGTAAAATTGGTGGTGCAAATCCAATTGACAATATACCTAAACCAAATAATAACGTTCCGTAAAACATCGTTTTTCCAATTGAACGATTCGCTAAATAACTTGAAATCGGAAACTGTAGCAATACAACTAGTAAACCATTGAGTGACATTAGAAATGGATAAGGTGTCCACTCCCCAAAATGCGATTGGAAACTTTGTTTAAAATAAAGCGGTAACATACCTTCAATTTGTGAGAACCCCATAGAAATAATAATACCTGTAGCAACATAAAAAAGAAGTAATTTATCAGTAAGAATAATATTTACAACCTTTTTAAATGGTATCTTTGCGCTTTCCTTTTCATTACTCTTCACATTTCCAGCTGGCAATGTTTCCTTTAATAAAATGAATTGAGCAACACTATAGATTCCCAATGCAGTCGCAGCGATATAAAATAAACTATCCTTCGATAAAAATACAATAGAACTTCCAAGTAGAGGTCCTATAACAGTACCAAAATTACTACCTACTCGAAGTAGTCCATACGCTTCCGTTCTTTCCTCTGGTGCAGTCACATCTGCAACCATCGCAGATGCAGCAGGATCAAAAAATGAATTACTGATTCCCAATAAAATTGAAAGGATCAAAAAAGCAGCGTATCCTTCTACAAAAGAAAATGATATTAGAATGATTGAAGAGGCAAGCGTTGAAAAAACCATCATACGTTTACGACCATATATATCAGCCAATCTCCCACCAAGCATTGAACCAAATAATGATGCAATCGGTGAAATTGACATGATGAAACCGACTTTCAACATAGAATCAACTTTACCTTCTAGATATAATGCGAAAAACGGCATCAGCATCATCATTGCACTACTTGTAATGGTTTCGCCAATTACTCGAATCCACACATTCCGATCCATTCCTTTTAACTTCTTAAAAAATTCCATATAAACGGCACCTCCTAGTACGTCTAAATCTTCATTATTAAATGTATATGTAATAAATTTTAATAATTCAACAAAATAAAAAGGGTGTTCAAATTGACTTTTTAGTCATTGAACACCCACTCTTTTTTAAGCTTGTTCTCTAGTCGAGACTGAAAACATCAATCCCAAAAACGTTCCTAGTAAAAATAATGTTGAACAAGAGCCCATTAATACAATGCTCACTGTTAAGACAACGTCAGTATGTACGTAACCGCTTCCAGTGAAATATAGTAAAAAAAGAATAAGACCAATTAAAAAGACAATACCTGAATATCGAGTATACGTTTCAACGATTTCATTATCAGTTCGCTTCATATAAATAACCTCCTGTAGTATTTTTATTAAATGCAATACCTTAAATGTGACAACTTTGTGACACTTTTATATTAACACATATTTACAGTATTGTAACTATATTCTGAAAATATTTCGAAGAAAAGAAAAAGCCGAGATTTTTGACCTCGGCTAATTCAATCTATTTATTATTAAAAATACTTTTATAATTTCCATATCCTTCTTCGTCCATTTTCTCAAAAGGAATGAACTTCAAGGCTGCTGAATTAATACAATATCTCAGCCCTTCAGGTCCCGGTCCATCGTCAAACACATGGCCTAAATGAGAATCAGCTTCTGAACTGCGTACCTCAATTCGCATCATGCCATGACTATAATCTTTCTTTTCTTCAACTTCACCTTTTAAAATTGGTCTTGTAAAACTCGGCCACCCACACCCAGAATCAAATTTATCCAGTGAACTAAATAAAGGAATACCGGATACTATATCAACATAAATACCTTTTTCCTTATGATCCCAAAACTCGTTACGGAATGGGGGCTCAGTTGCATCTTCTTGTGTAACGGCATATTGAATTGGTGTAAGCTCTTGTTTCAGCTTTTCTTGACCTGTTTTCCAATGCTCTTTTATAAACTTTTGACGTCCAGATCCTTTATAATAAAGCTGGTAACGAATCGGATGTTTTTTATAATAATCTTGATGATGTTCTTCTGCTTCATAAAATGGTTTAGCAGGTAAAACCTCTGTAACAATCGGCTTTTTGAATCCACCATTCTTTTCAATTTCTTCTTTTGATGCTTGTGCTAGTTGTCTTTGCTCTTCATTATGATAAAAAATCGCTGTTTTATAGGAACTACCTCGATCATGGAATTGTCCACCTTCATCAGTTGGATCTATTTGACGCCAAAATGTTTCCAATAAATTTTCATAAGAATAGATTTCCGGATCAAAAGTAATTTGAACAGCTTCATAGTGGCCAGTTAAATGTGTACAAACCTCTTCATAAGTTGGATTCTCTTTTTCTCCACCTGTATAACCAGAAACTACTTTTAGTATTCCAGGCTCCTTATCAAATGGTTTGATCATACACCAAAAACACCCACCTGCAAATGTAGCCAATTCATTCCCCATTTCGAATCCCTCCCAAATAATTGTCTTACTTAGTATTTACCATATTAAAGTGCTGATATAAATATTTTTGCTTAAGAATCTCACTCCACCGCTTGAAACAATTATGATTTCTATGTAAACTAATACGATATTATATAGGAGGAATTACTATGTTTGAAGAGTTTAAGAAATTTGCATTAAAAGGTAATATACTCGATTTAGCAGTCGGGGTCATTATCGGTGCAGCGTTCGGTAAAATTGTATCTTCTCTAGTTGCTGATATTATGATGCCGATTATTGGTTTAATCTCCGGTGGTGTTGATTTTAAAGATCTAGCGTATACATATGGTAAAGCTGAGATTAAATACGGATTATTTATTCAATCAGTTTTCGACTTTCTTATCATTTCACTTTCTGTATTCTTCTTCATTAGATTACTAAGTAAAATCTCTTTTAAGAAGAAAGAAATTGAAGAGACTAAACCACCAGTACCTACTAAAGAGGAACAACTTTTAATTGAAATTCGTGACTTGTTACAAGAACAGGTGAAAAATCAAAAAGGCATGGACTCATGAAATATCTGAGTCATGCCTTTTATAATTTATTCATATAAAAATAAAAAACCTCGTAACATATTTAATATAATACGAGGTTAATAATTTATTAGAATCGGCCATATCCTAAGAAGTGTGAACGTACCCAGCTGCTACTTAAGCTGATTGTACCAATACCTTTACTTCCAGCATGAACCATTTTGTTTCCACCAATATAAATACCCATATGAGAAGGGCCATTAATATAAGTGTTTTCTAAGAATACTAGATCTCCTGGTTGTGGAGAACTGATCTTTGTAGCCATATTCCAGTATGATTTTACGTTAGCACGTGAGAAACCATAACCATTATGTGAATATACATACCAAATAAATCCACTGCAATCAAATCCACTTGGAGATGTTCCACCAAATACATAAGGAACACCTTGGTATTGCATTGCAAAGTCTACAACTGCATTACCAGAAGCAACTGGTCCTTCATTTTCAGATGGGCCCGCATTGCCTGAAGCATTGCCTGAAGAACTGTTAGAGCTAGAGTCATCGCTATCATTCGACAATTCAGCTAATTCAAGTGATTGTTGTTCTAGTTGTCTTACTCTTACATCTTCTTTTGCATCTTGCAGTTCTTTAACCGCAAGCTTTAATCTATATTCTGCAGATCTTAATGATTTTTCTTTTGCTGCTTGTGATTTAGATAAATCGCTTTCTTGCACTACAAGCTCTTCTTTTGCTTTTACAAGAGATTCTTTTTTCTCGTTCACAAGTTGTTTTTCTTTTTCAACTTCAGCTTGTTCTGATTCTTGTTCTTTAATGATATCTTGGTCTGCTTCAAAAAGCGTTGTAATTGAATTTAAACGGTTAAAGAAATCAACAATACCATCAGAGTTGAAAAGAACATCTGTTACTAAATTCACTTTTGGTTGCTTTTGCATTGCAACAAGACGATCTTCTAGCATTTCGTTACGCTTTTCGATACGGTCCTGTAAGTATGTAATTCTAGCATTCTTATCTTGAATAATCTTTTGAGTCTCTGAGATTTCTTCTTTTTTAGATTGTATTTTAGCTTTAGTATCTTTAATCTTTTGATCTATCTTTTTAACATCATTACTTAATTTTTTGAATTGTGATTGGAATTTATCTACTTCAGCTTGCTTTTTTTCTACTTTCGTTTCGGCATTTACCGAAGCATTCGGCGCTAAAGATACTAAAAATGTACCTGCTATAGCCAGCACTGTTAGTTTTCTTTTAAACATTTCAGCGTGTCTCCTCTCGCTTATCTACTAGGTATTTATATCATAGATTTGCGAAGGGAGTCGCTTTTGTTACAATATTGTAATATAAATGATAAATATGTCTTAATCTGTCGATAAACAAACATGAAATCGTTAGGAAACAGTAATAAAACTCTTCTATTATCTAATAGAAGAGTTTTCAATGTAAATCATGTCATTTTTAATTAAATCTTGATACGTTTCACGTTGTACCACTACTTTAGATACACCGTCTTTTACAAATACAACAGCCGGACGACGAATACGATTATAATTATTTGCCATTGAATACCCGTATGCACCAGTACAAGATACTGCTAATAAGTCATTGCTCTCAACAACTGGTAACTCGCAATCCCAAATTAACATATCTCCACTTTCACAACATTTACCTGCAATCGATACAACCTCTTTATTCTCGTCATTCGCGCGATTTGCAAGCATAGCTTCATACTTTGATCCATAAAGTGCTGGGCGGATATTATCAGTCATTCCCCCATCGACAGAAACATATTTTCTTACTGAAGGTAGGTTTTTTGTTGCTCCAATCGTATATAGAGTTGTTCCTGCTTCACCAACGATGCTACGGCCAGGCTCTAACCATAATTCAGGGACTGGATACGATAATTCTTCACATTGTTGTTTAATAATAGAAGTAATTTGATCAATATGCTTAACAATCGATAACGGTTCGTCTTCAGAAGTGTAACGAATCCCAAATCCGCCACCTACATTTAATATTTCAGCTATATAGTCTAATTCATTTTTTAATCCATTTAAGAAGTTCATTAATATTTTAATTGCGTGCACAAACCCATCCGGCTCAAAAATTTGCGACCCGATATGAGAATGTATTCCCAACAGTTTTAAATTTGGTGAATCTAACGAAATGGCAATTGCTTCTTTTGCTTGACCTGACGTGATATCAAAACCAAACTTTGAATCTTCTTGTCCTGTCATTACATATTCATGAGTGTGTGCTTCTACTCCAGGTGTTACACGTAATAAGATTGATACATCTACTCCGCGATCTTCAGCGATTGCTTGTAATACTTCTAACTCAAAGAAATTATCGACTACGAAACAACCAATTTTCGCGTCTAAAGCTTCTTCAATTTCCTCTATTGATTTATTATTCCCATGAAAGTGAATTTTCTCTGCCGGAAACCCTGCTTGTATCGCTGTATATAGTTCGCCACTTGAGACTACATCTAAACATAACCCTTCTCTTTCAATTAAGCGGGCTTGTTCAATACAAAGGAAAGCTTTACTTGCATATGCAACTTGATATTTTAACCCTGTCTCTTTTAATGCTTCATGAAATTCTCTACATTTAGACTCAATCAATGCTTCGTCGTATATATATAAAGGTGTCCCATACTGTTCAGCTAGTTGAACTGTACTGCAACCTCCGATTTCTAGATGTCCATTATGATCAACTCGACTATTACCATGTAAATACATTAATATTCTCCCTTCATAACTAAACACAAGTTCATTCACCAGAAGCCTTCTTCAATGTATTAGTGTATTAAAAAAGGCACATGAAGGATATGTTCATGTGCCTATCACTTTTAAAATTAAAAGGATATTGCCAATCACATCTCTTCAATAGCTCTTCACAAATACAAGTGACAGTACTACATTTATTAAATGCAGTCCCAGCATTTTAGCGTGTGGCGCTTTAATGCTTCGGCATCGGATCCTTTTTCGTTTAGTCATCAAACCCACAGTTCTCTTAAACGATACTCATATACAATGCAACCTCTACGAATAGATTGTTTTTTTATATTAGTCTATGTATAACACAGTCTAAAAATAGATGTCAAACCTTTTTAAAAAATAATCTGTTTACTCATCCATTGTTTCTATTATATATGAATGCGTTAGTTGATTACCTCTCCAAAATGCTCCCTTCCCGTGGGGCGAAAATGGTAGGCATGCTAAAACCAAAAAGTCCTGTCGTAACGGATGCATGACCCACATCCTGTGTGCCTCCCTCGTGGTCTCGGCTTTCCCGGATCTCAACAGGAGTCTAGCACCTTCCGTTGTCATCAACTTTTGTCCTTAGTTTTCAAATTCTAAAATGAACAATCTTTTGGGAAAGTGTAAAAAAAATCTGTAATTGCAAGTTTTTACTAATCATTTGGACTACACAAGTTTTTCTTTTCAAAATATAATCTTTACTATAAAATATTAATTACGCGCTAAAAAAAGGTGATTAATATGAAAAATCCAATCAATAATAAAAAACATCATATAAAAAAAACAAGCCACTAACTTTATGTTAGTGGTTTTTCTTTTTTGTTGCCTTAGGACAACACTCTTAGCTATAGTAGAAAAATTTGGTCAGAGGTGAATAGATTGCATTCAACCAAAATTGCATTACTTTCAATTTGTAGTAACTCTTTTATTGTTTTATTAAAATTAGCAGTTGGAATCATAACTGGTTCTGTTGCAATTATATCGGAGGCAATCCATTCTTTATTAGATTTAGTCGCTTCAGTTATCGCATTCTTCTCAGTAAAAATATCGAATCGGCCGCCTGACAAGGAACATCCTTATGGTCACGGTAAATTTGAAAACATTTCGGGGACTGTCGAAACGCTGCTCATTTTTATTGCTGGAATTTGGATTATCGTTGAATCAGTTGAAAAACTAATTCACCCTTCACCAATAAAACTTCCTTTTATAGGTGTATTCGTCATGCTACTCGGTGCCTTTATTAATTGGCGAGTTGGGAAAAAAGTTCAAAAAGTAGGAGAAGAAACGCATTCTGTCGCAATGCAATCAAATGCATTACATTTATTAACAGATGTCTATTCATCGCTAGGTGTTGCGGCTAGCTTAATTTTAGTATCTCTTACAGGTTGGGACGTACTAGATGCATTAATTGGAATTGGAATTGCCATATATATAATGAAAGAATCTATCGAGCTTGGAAAGAAATCATTTACGCCATTACTAGATACAGGGCTCTCTTCAGACGAAATTATACAAATTGAACAAGTTTTATTAAATTTCAAATCACAATATATTGAATACCATGATTTACGTACAAGAAGATCGGGCGCAGAGGAACACATCGACTTTCATCTTGTTTTGCCGTCTAGCATGAGTATTGAAGAAGCTCATCTACTTTGCGATAAAATAGAAGATGAAATCAAAAAAGTTCTAATTAATCCCCAAATTTTAATTCATGTAGAACCAGAAAATGAAATCGTTAGAAATATAAGATAAGAAAAGAATATAAAAAAGCGCATCTTTTTATAGATGCGCTTTTTTACGTTAAATATTAATTTCATCCTTAGGATGCTGATCATTTTCTTTAATTTTTTGTGCTCTCATCGTAATCATCGCATAACCGATTGCCATGATAATTCCAAAGATATAACCACCTACTGTGAAAATGATAGTCCTTGAGTAGTAAGCCTTCACACCATAAGCTTCAAGCATCCACCATTGTGCTCCAGTAAATATGATATCTTTAACAATCCAAGCTATAAACAAATATTGGAACAACTTGAACAGTGAAGGATGTTTATACAGCTTCTTACTTTCTTCTCTTTCTTGTCCCTGAATAGCGGCAATATCAATCATAAAATAATATGGCAATGGTTTCTTTATCGCTAAAAGAATGAAGAATACACCTATTAGGCCGATGTGGTAATACACGTTATATAGAAGTAAATTTTCTTTTGTACCGGCTAAAAGATCCAATGCAGTACTAACACTCATTGTAGTTATAATAAAAATTCCAGTTACATTAAATTGTTTAGTGTACCAAAAACGAAATAAAGTATATAAAATCCCAGGAATTGTTGGGACAATCATCGCCCAATAATCTCCAATATATGGCTTTAATAGCTTGTAACCTACTAGTGGGAGTACTAAATACAAAATTAGATCGTAAATAATCAAATTACTTTCTTTTTTCATTTTTATAACCTCATTTTTCCATATTCTACTTTTGTAGTATTAGCGTTTATTTATTTAAATTTGATTATAGCAAAAAATTCCTATGCAAACACTCTAACTACAATCTTCATAAATGACAAGTTCTTTAAAGCTTTGCGATAATCCTTCACTTATAAAATATTTAAATTCTTTAATAGTCTCTTTAAGGTATTCAACTTAAAACAAAAAAGAGAACATCCATATAACATGAATGTTCTCTCCTATTTATTAAAATAAAGTTAATGAGCCAGGTCCTGTTAAAAGTAAGCCAACTGATGTAGCAATGATGAGTAGATTATATTCAATACCATTTGAAGTAATCCAGAAACCATTTTTTAAGTGCACTTTTAAAAGGGCGACTAACATAACTAGTATGATTAACCATGCACCCACTGTCGTGTATAAGCCTGCCGCAACAAGTAATCCACCTATTAGTTCCGCTGCTCCTGATAAAAATGCAAAAAATCCACCAGGTTTCACACCAATCGACTCTAACCATTGACCAGTTCCTTTAATTCCGTAACCACCAAACCATCCGAATAATTTCTGAACGCCATGGCCTGCCAAAATGATTCCTAAAACAAGTCGAATAACCAATAAGCCCTCATCTAGCATAGCTACACCTCAATCCCTTTAATTTGAGATATCTATTGCTCATTAAATAAATATTCTAGATTCGAGATAATTATGTTATTTATTAATCATTTCAAAAAACAATCAGTTTTCGCGTTTGTAAAGAATAGAATACAATAACACTCCGTTTTCACATAAACCAAAGGAGAGCTTAATCATGAAAAAAATCATCCCAATCATTGTAATGAGTTCATGGTTTATTATGTTAATACTAGCTGTTCATTTTAATTTGTTTCAATTATCTTTAAATGATATTAAACATTTTATTGAAGATTCCACAATCAACCCGATGATTTTATTTGTAGGTATTTTTTGCGCTCGAATTTTTTTATTCATCCCAAGTACAATGCTCATTGTCACAGGAAGTTTATTTTTTAACCCTATTGAAACAATTATCCTTTCAATGGTAGGTATGTTCATAACTGAAACCATTATCTATGGAATCAGTAGAAGTTTATTAAGTAATCATATTCAAAACTATATGGTAACAAAATATCCAAAACTCAATAAAGAGATTATTTCAAACGGTAAAAAATACTTATTTATTACTGTTGCAACCCCTTTAGCTCCCACAGATGGAGCTTGCTTTATTGCTGCATCAACCAAAATGCCATATTTTTCATATATCACAACCGTGTTGGCTGGAACGATTCCAATCGTAACGCTATATACACTATACGGTAACTTCCTAATAGCTGCCCCTTGGGTAACATTATGTATCTCCGCTCCAGTCGTCATTATTTTAATTGTTTATATCACCATTCGGAAAAAGCAGAAAAACGAGCTTCACTATACTTCAGAAAACGAAAATGTATAAATTTACCTTTTTCTCCCAAATGATTAAATCATTTTAATTTTTTATTAATAAATCAATCATTCCATAATCATATTTGTTCTATAATAAGAATGTAACATTCATTTTAAATTGGAGGTTTCTGATGGAAACAAATAAAATATTATCTTCACTATGTTATTTCAGTGTTTTTTTCGCACCATTCTTACTACCAATCATTGTTTATTTCGTATCAAAAGATGCATTTGTTAAAACACATGCCAAACGATCATTATTTTCGCACTTTCTTCCATTTATCACGTTTGTAATCTTTTTTGTGCTATCATTTTTATCATTTTATTCGATTGAATCTACGTATGGATGGGTTATTTTTGCTTTTGTAATTGTATTTATTATTAACTTTGTAGTATTTATTTGGAATATCATCCAAGGGATTAAAGTATTAGTTCATTAATTTGGAATGGATATGTAATGAAAAAGATACACCATACTAGTGGTGTATCTTTTTCATTTTGATTTTTTTATTGTATTAGCTACCTTACCTTACTAAAAATCACCTAAAGTGATATTTAATCACGGTCTTCTGTATATGTATGTTTACTATTAATAAGTTTTTTGTAAATCTCCTCTATAAAATGTATCTTTAAATTCCTTCATTTTAAATGGGATTAAAGGTGACATATAGGGTACACCTACTGATTTGATCGATTAGTGTTTCTTTAAGACCTACAGTCTTGAATTGTTCTAATAAAGGTTTGACTACATATTCCTGAATATGGTCCATCAATAATACCGTCTAAGTAAACTAAATTTACATCAACCGAATCTTTAAAACCCACCTTTATATTTCTAATGATCAAATCAGATGTATTGTGAAAGGTATCCTTTATATTTAGTATATTTTCTTTATGCCATTTTTTTATTTCTTTGTTAGGCATCCCATTACCTCCCTTAAAGTTAGTATTTGGGTATCCCAAGATACACTTATTTACAAAACCAACTTTTTAGAAAAAGTATAAGACTGCTTGTTTTGCAGAAAACGCCGCAACTGTATAAAGGATTAATTTATTATCAAAAATTGTTAAAAGCGAATAAAAAAAGATAGGCCAGAATGTTAATTCCAGTCCTATCTTTTTACAACTTCTTCTATTTTTTCTACATTATTTCTCAGGAAATTTCCTAATTCGACATGGATACATACAAGAATATGCATTAGTCTCCTTGTGAAGTCATAAATACTTGTTCTGAGTTGGACTTCTTTAACAATTTTTTAATGAAAATAGAAAGGAAGAAAATAAAAGTTACAATGATTGAGCTAGCTATGACTAACTGCGCTGGTGATAATGAAAATAATTTAGCTAAATATACAGAGTATGCGAGGAGCGAAGAAGTTACTAATTTTGCTAACATTGCAATAAAGAAAAATCTTTTAAAAGATACTTTACTAATGCCTGCCCCTACGCAAATAATTTCATCTGGTAAGATCGGTATAATAAACATTAGTGTCAGTATAATCGTTTCATTTTTAGAAACATATTCCTGATAGCTTTTTAAGTGCTTCTCTTTTATTAGTTTTGATACTAATTTTAAACCACCAATTCTTGCAATGAAATACATGACAACAATACCTAAAACCGAACCTAAAAAACCAAATAGAGCTCCCTCGAACGAACCTAATACTGCACTTCCAGCAGGTAATGTTACTGCTTCAGGTAATGGTAATATAATTGGTTGTAAAAAGCATATACTGAAAAATAATAATTTCGCAGTAGATTTATGATCTATTAGTATTTGCTCAATTCCATACATATCTGCAAATACTAAAAACTTGGTTATATAGTAGATTAAAATAACAATTACAATACATAAAAGTACGATTGATAAAGCAATTTTTGTTAACTTTAATAGTTTAGTATTGTTTGATAAGACTATATACGCATCAAGGAAACAGATTCCGATAATTGTTAACGTAAAGATTACTTTATATACAGTTACTATTGTTGGTAAAAAATTAAATAATAAGTAAATAGCTAGTGAAGCTATTACGATGTGTATGAATATTTCTTTCATTATATTTATATTAATATTTTTGTTCCGCAAATTTATTCAATCCCTCCATAACTGTATTCATTCTTTTGTATGAAGCTATTAAT
>NZ_JBALMS010000094.1:0-2097 GCF_036962205.1 Bacillus sp. JJ664
ATGTAAACTAATGGGTGATATGATTAAATTGTTTAGAAATATTTTAGGCGGTTAAAACTGTGATAAGTAGGCCAAATAGAAAGATGGATATCCAAAAGATGAAAGAGGGTTATTATGTCTAATAAAAAAATTCCAGTTGGTGTCTCAAATAGGCACATACATTTAACAAAAGATCACTTACATATTTTGTTTGGAGAAGGCTATGAATTAAATGTATGGAAAGACCTATCGCAGCCTGGACAATATGCCGCTAAGGAAAAGGTGGATGTTGTAGGAAATAAAGGTACTTTATCTGGTGTAAGAGTGTTAGGACCAGTAAGAAATGATACGCAAATTGAAGTATCAATTACAGATTCATTCAAACTGGGCGTAAAAGTACCTTTAAGAAACTCAGGTGATATTGCGAATACAGCGGGATGTAAAATAGTAGGCCCAAATGGTGAAGTAACAATTGAAAAAGGTTTAATCGTAGCAGCAAGGCATATCCATATGCATACGAAAGATGCAGCAGAGTTTGGTGTTGCTGACAAAGATATTGTAAAAGTTAAAGTGGAAGGCGAGCGTGGATTAATTTTTGAGAACGTGCTCGTTAGAGTAAATGAACAATTTGCGCTCGAGATGCATGTAGATGTTGATGAAGGAAATGCAGCTAGTATTACAAAGGATACTAAAGTAGAAATAATCTGAGTCGCTTCAACTGATCGCATTCTCGTTTTCTAAGCTGTAAGAGTTTGGTAACGCGTATAAAACAATCGCATTTCAAACAAATCGTTTATTTAATCTGTTTCAAAACTAGAAGCCTAGGGTTTTCCCTAGGCTTTCAAACTATTGATGGAATTTTTACAAACAATCGATTACCACTAATATTTAGTATTCATCTTCATCCCACACATTACTTGCATGTTGATTTCGATTCATCATTTTTGATAAATATAATTCAGTGGTTTGAATACTTTCATGTCCAAGACTACGACTAACTTGATAAATGCTTGCACCTTTTTCAATTGAACGACATGCGTAATGATGTCTGAAAAAGTGAGGACTTATATTATTCGTATCGTTACGTTCTGTAACAAATGGTAGATCTGAACTTTTCACCATATCAACGACAAAATTAGATAAATATTTAAAAGAGTAATGTTGATTCATTTTATTAGGGAAAAGGGGGCTGGAATCTGTTTTAGTGATTATATTTGACAAGCCTCGACGATCTCTTAATCTACATAAATCAAGATATACATGATTTAGTATTTTCACTTCACGCTTTTTATTTCCTTTTCCAATAATTTGTAACCAATATCCATTAGTATCTTTTGAGACATTACCCCATTTTGCATCAGAAAGTTCCCGAATCCTCATACCGGTTGTAGCTAAAAGTTTAATTAACGTAGATTTCAATATATTACTTTTATAAAAGTCTAACAAAGCCTTTACTTCAAATTCTTCTAAATCGCGGTTTGGTAAATCATCTTTTGAAATTTTTGCATCTAAAATCCGAGTATATAGTGCTTCTTGAATATAATTTGAATCAAATAAAAATTTGAAAAAACTTTTTAAAATAACTAGTTTTCTAGATAGAGTAGTTACTCGATAAACTTGTTTCTTTTTCCCATATTGATAGGTTGAAAGCCACTGTTGATAAGCTTCGATATGTCTTTGCTTTAAATTCTTAAACAGGGAACTTTCATGATAAATCTCTACATCTTTACGAATAAAATCTTCACTTTGTTTTAGATACTTATAAAATTGAATTAATTCTCTTATGTATTCCATTTTTGTGCTAAGTTTTCTTTGCTTTGAGGTTTGTATATCTTTCCGTTGATGAACGTAATAGTAAATCATTTCCAAATCTGAAAAACCAACAAAAAATGAGCGGTTCTGTTTTTCATTTTCAAATTTTGCTTGTAAAAGAGCTAGATGGTGCGTTTCATCTAACAATAGATCAATTATGTTCGATTCATCATTTGTATTAGAAAGTACTGCCGTTTTAAGGGAAGGATTAATAGGTAACATGATCTTCACCTCCTAAGAGTTATACAGAAACTTAAAATTAGTGTGTATTTGATATTAATTTATCAATTAGTAAAAGAGTTTTAT
>NZ_JBALMS010000095.1:0-2216 GCF_036962205.1 Bacillus sp. JJ664
CTCTGTATTAATACAGTGTATTTAATTACTAATTATTATATAACAGAAAGTTCAAAAAGTGCTAGTGGTTTTATAAAAATAGTTTATTTTTGAGTATTTTTTTAAAATAGATATAAAAAGAATGACTTTTCTACTAATTTAGAAGCGTAAATAACTGAATTCATCGAATTGTCTTTAGAATTATGTAGTTTGTACGATATTAATTTTATAAGCCATATATAAATGGTAAATAAGTGGATACTTGATGGCCATCAAATCATTCAATAATAAATTGAATTAAACCTAGGATTTGTTTAACATTAAGACGGTTATGAAAGGAATTGAACGAATGAAATTATTTAAAAGATTAATTATCGTTTTCTTAATCGTATTTATAATAATGGCTTTATTTAAAGATTCAAGCCCATTAAGAGCAACTGAGGTAAAAACGAATAATTCAATTCAATATATCCAAAGAATAAAACCTTCAAAATCGGTTGTATCATTTGCGGATCAAATAATTGATAATAAAATTTACTTGGGCAGTCAATTTCCTATTTATCAATTAGATAATGAAATTACATGGAAAGAGGATCCATTTAAAAATAGAACTTGGCAATTATTTTTGCATAGTTTTGAACATGTAGGATACTTATTAAGTGCATATGAATATACAAATGATGTAAAGTATTTAATTAAATCAGAATACTTTATTAAAAGTTGGCAAAAAGTAAATAGCAACCCTAAAAAAGCTACAAGTCCATGGGCATGGTATACAAACAGTGTTCCAATAAGAACTGTCTATTTAATCCAATTTGCTAATCTTTATAAACTTTCTTCAATTTATAATGAGTCTAATTATAATGAGATTGTTGATTTAATAATAGAACATGGAAGTTTTTTAGCAAATAACAATAACTATGTGTGGGATTCAAATCATGGCATTTTTCAGGATCAAGCATTGATTGAAATAGCAGTGTTATTTCCAAACTTAACAAAGAGTAGTGAATGGTACAACATTGGTACAAACAGATTAAAACGCCATGTTGAGAGTCTCATTACAACTGATGGAATTACAAAAGAACATAGCATTAGTTATCAAATAGTAGTAATCGATTTAATAAGACAAATTTTACCTTTACTTAAAGAATCGGATAATACCAAATTGTATTTGGAAAATAAAATAGGGCTTTTAGAAGATACACTTGCTACCTTTACCCAACCTAATGGTACGATTCCACAATATGGAGATTCTAAAAATAGCTATGTCGCAAATAAAAATTTAAATGTTAATGAAATTCGAGGGAATAAATTAAAATACTTAAATACAAATGGTCAGTTCGGTGTAAATCCATTTACTGATATTTTGTACAAGAATAGTGGAATAAGTATTTTTAGGAATAGAAACAATAATGTTCAATCTTATTTATTCTTTGTATCAGCATTTCATTCAACAGTACATAAGCATGCTGATGATTTATCTTTTATTTTCACAAAAGGAAATACAGAATTTTTTGTAGACTCAGGTCTATATAATTATGAGCTGAATGACTCTTATAGAAACTATTTAATCAGTACTTATGCACATAATACAATAACTATAGACAATAAATCGTATCAAATTACAAAAGAAAATATTGGTAAGGCTAAGATACAAAGTGGATATATATATCCTGATTATTCTTATGTAGTTGGGAAACATACATTATATCCCGGTGTAATAGTTCAAAGGGTACTTTTATATTTAAAAGAGTCAGATACTGTATTAATTTTTGATAAAATAATTTCAAAAAAAATACATACTTATTCAAAAGTATTTAACCTTGGGGAAAATGTTAATTTAAGTCAGAGAGGGAAAAATGAATTTAATTTAACTAGCAAAATTGATCAAAATAAATTAGAGTTTATAAATCTAGATGTTAACGCAATGTATCAATCATATTACGGTTCTAAAAATCCTATTGCAGGGTTTAAATCAAACACATTTAATAAAATTATTCCAATTAATCAAATGCGTTTTACAGTTAAAGGAAGTAATTATAATTTTAGATCGATTATAAATTCCAATATATATTCAGGAGTTAAAAGTTTTTATGTAACAGGAGACAGTAATAGTTTTAATTTTGAAATAAAATATAAATCTGGATTGAGTAAAGATATAATAATTAAATTAAACTAGATCTATCTTTTTATGGCTATTAAATTAGATGAAAAGTTAGTAAGTGAAAAATATAAAA
>NZ_JBALMS010000096.1:0-5602 GCF_036962205.1 Bacillus sp. JJ664
ATTTTAATATTCAACTTAATTTCGATAAACAGAGCAACTTTATGAACATACCCCTGTCGAGTAGAGAGTATTTAAGAAAGAGCTCGATGCTTTCCACAAACAAAAGTGCGATTTTCAATCTGGCTGCTTTTTATTAAGATTATTTGAGTAAACTCTGGGTTAAGTATATTTGAGTTTAACAAGTCGAAAAAGTCTCATAAGATGACAATTCCGTATTGAGGCTATAAGATAAAGTAAGTTTTTGGAAAAATAAATTCATTAGATTTGGAGCTAGATTGGTACGACATTTTTTTATTAATGTTTCTTTCAAAAAAAGCTGTAAACCCAGTGCTACCAGGTCTTACTACTTCTAAAATTCATATGATTACAAATGGACTTGAACAATTAGCCCTCCCCGATGAAATTAATCTATTTTAATTTCATCGTACCTAACCTTCATTTACTGATTCTTCCAATTCTCCAACCGATTCGTAGTAAAACTAATGAATCTACTCTAAAAGAAACATTACAATATTAGATGTCTTTTAACAACTTACTCCACAATTGCTTACGGTTATAAAGAGAATTGAAAATTGATGTTAGTATGGTTATACACTATAAGTTGGCATATCCGTTAAAAGTAATATAAAGGCAACGTACCTATAAAGAAACGTTGCCTTCTTTAAATTATTTATTCTTTAAAACTAGTTTCTGTAACACATTCCACATGACTAGAGTGTATGTTGCAACACATGAGGTGTTGATGAGCTATTATTAAAGTAAATACACACTAAACCACTTCAAAAGCAAAAAGATCCCAGTCGGTTTTACGGGGATCTTTTTAATATTGATTGTTAAACATGTTGAAGTTTTATTTAAACTCACGTTAATTTACGGATTTTCGTTAACTTACTTCTTCTAAAACCTCGTAGATTGACTTGTCAAATTGTGTAAATACAATGCAAAGATAATGATTTAAATACTCCCACAATTTGATCAAGCTTCCTTTTGTGCCTCAAAACCTTGGTTGACTACCTTTTTATTATTTAAGAAACGTGATAATCCAAATGTTGTAATACTTGCAAACACAACACTTAACGCACTGAACCATGTAATTGAAGATAATGATATTTGCCCCACGATTACTCCACCTAAACCTGCACCAACCGCAAAACCTAGTTGCATCATCGATTGGTTCAGACCTAGCAACACATCTGAGGATTCAGGTGATATCGTTGCTAGATTATATTGCTGAGTTGCACCTATTGACCAGCCTGCAAATGACCAGACTGTCAAGACAATAAGTACTGCAATAAATGAATGAGATATGAATGAAAGCACGACTATAGACGTTAAGTTTACAAGTAAGCCTCTTTTTAATGTAAAAATTATGCCTCTTTTATCTGCACTTAAGCCACCTAATTTTGAACCAAATAAGCTTGCAACTCCGAGAATAAGAAAAGTAATGCTTAAAAGATGATCACTCATACCTACAGTATTTACAAGGAATGGAGATAAATAAGTAAAAATAATCCCGTACCCTGTCATCGAGAAGAAGGTGATAGACAATGCTAAAGCAATTTTTGGTTTTTTGAACATAGCAATTTGTCTCGTTAAAGGGACTGATGCATCACCATTCATTTTTGGTATTGTATTTAAAACAATTAAAATGACAAGTAAAACTAATAATGCGATACCAATAAATACAAATTTCCATCCATAAGTAGATGTAATAAAACGTCCAATAGGAACACCAATGATTAATGATGCGGTAAATCCCATGACAACTGTTGCAATTGAACTTGCTTTTTTATTAGCAGGTGCTATCTTTGCTGCGATACTTAAAACTGTAACGACAACTACTCCTGTACTTAAAGCCATAATAATACGAGCAATCATAAATAATCTATAGCTTGGAACAATTACCGAAAGTAAATTCCCTATAATAAAAACAAACAACGTATAAATCAGTAATTTACGTCTTTCCATTTTAGCCGTTAATACCATTAATATAGGTGTACCGATTGCATAGACTAATGAAAAGACTGTAATTAATTGGCCAGCAGCTCCAATTGACACTCCTAGAACATCTGCCATTTTATCCAAGTTACCTGAGATGTTGTACTGTGAAGTACCAACTAAAAAACTTATTAATGATAAAATATAAATCTTTGCTGAATTTGACATGTAAAATTTTCTCCTCGATATTCATATTAATTTCTATATTTCTATAAACACTGAAATAGTGTACAAAATGAAAGAAGCTATATAAGCTTCTTTCACTAGTGCTTTAAATTAATGTGTTAAGATGCTTTTTAACATCGTATTCTTCTAATTCTTTACCATTTTTTAAACGATGTATAAAATCAGGATTAGATATTAATGGACGTCCAAAAGCAGCAACATCAATTATTCCATCTTCAATCGCCTGATTCGCCATTTCTGGATTTAATGTACCTACCCCAATAATGACACCATCCCAGTATTTTCGGACTAATTGATGCATCGTTTTTCCATCTGCAACCACTCGATCAAATTGCATAATCGATGGGTGAATCATTGTTGCACCGGCTTCCTTAAATGCTTCAACAAATGTACGAATAGCCATTTCTGGATCTTCCCACATGTAATTTGGTATATCTGCTTTAAAAGCAGAGAATCGGATCATTGTTCGTTCTGTTCCGATTGCGGCGATAACTGCTTTAATTACTTCCTTCATGAACGTTAATCTTTGAGCAAGGTTACCGCCATATTCGTCTGTACGATGATTTGTTATATCTGAATTAAATTGGTCAATTAAGTAACCGTGGGCACCATGAATTTCCACACCGTCAAAGCCTCCTGCTATTGCATTTTTAGCAGCTTGCGCATATTGTTTGATTACTTCATTAATATCATCAATTGTCATTTCTTCAGGAACATCATATGGCTTACGGAAACGAGAGACAAGGCCTTCAGCTGGAATTGCTGAGGGTGCTTGAGGAGGCAGATTTCCAGCAAGCTCATGATGAGATAAACGACCAACATGCCATATTTGAGCGATCATTGTTCCTCCCTCTTTATGCACAGCATCAGTTACTTTTTTCCATCCCTTAATTTGTTCGTCTGAATAAATGCCTGGAATTCCAGGAATGCCTTTTCCACGTGAACTTATGACCGTTCCTTCTGAAATGATTAAACCAACTCCATCGGCAGCACGTTTTCGGTAATATTCAACAATATCCTCTCCTACTACTCCTGTTTGATCATCTGCAAAAGATCTTGTTAACGGTGCCATTGCGATACGTGAGCGTAAATTCCAAGCTCCGATTTTTATCGGTTCAAACAATTTACTTTCTAAACCTTTTTTTAAATTTCCCCAATTATTTGTTTCTTTGCTAATTTGACCCATATATTTTCCTCCGTTCATTTCCATTATTCGGTATTTCTATAAATACTGAAATTAAAACTAAAATAATTCCGCTTTAACATTAAAGTAAAGCGGGTGCGTATTGTGCAAGGACCTCTCGTTGTAAACTGTAATATCTGAAGGTTCCCTCTCTGCGAACTACTAATAATCCGCAATCGAGTAATGGTTTTAAATGATGCGTTAATGTTGAATTGGCAGGACCTTTTAATTGATTTGCCATTTCCATGCAAGCTAACTCTGATTGCCCTGCTAGTAATTTAACGATTTGTAAACGAGTTGATTCACCTAGTGCCTTGTAGACTTTTACTGCAATATCATCATTCACCTTTAAAAACCTCCTTTCAGCATTTCTTATTTCAGTATTTCTAGAAGTATTGTATTAAATCAGAGATGCTCAGTCAAGAAAGTGCTTTTCTATTTTTTAATTCGAAAGTAAATTATCTTTTTGGTAGCAACCCTTAGTTATTGTTGAAACAATTGTGGGTATATCGCTTTAACACCGCCAGAGAAGTTTTGCTGTACCATTCGGCTCAGGTCGTCTGCTAGAATTTCATAGCAATCAGCTTCTACACCGTCGATAGCAATCTTCGCAATGTCTGCAGGGTTAGCTTTCTGTGCCTTAACATTTGCTGTCATGTCTGTATCCATAAATCCTACATGCAACCCAGAAACACGAATATTTTTAGGAGCAAGGTTCAAGCGGAATGTATTTGTCAAACTCCATTCTGCCGACTTAGCCGCTGAATATGCCCCGCCTCCGTTCAAGGTCAACCATGATAGAACAGAGAGAATATTTAGGATTGTTCCTCCGCCATTTTTCTCAATAATCGGAGCAAAAGCGCGTATCATCGAGAGTGTGCCGAAAAAATGAGTTTCCATTTCTAAACGAATTTTATCAATATCACCATCTAGTAACGCAGCTCCAGTACTCGATCCAGCATTATTGATTAATAAAGTAACGTCTTTTGCAATCTCGGCTGCCGCAATAATTGACTTTTCATCTGTAATGTCTATCTTTAGTGGGATGACTCCAGGAAGATCAATCAATTCCGGTTTTCTAACTGCTGCATAAACCTTAGCTCCTCTCACAAGAAGTTCTTCTGCAAGATGACGACCAAGGCCACGATTTGCTCCAGTAATTAGTGCTACTTGTTTTGAAATTTCCATATACCAATACACCTCATTTTGTATTTTATTAAACATACGTTTTATAATTTGAATCATTAAGTTGTAAAATCATTTGAGAATAATCATTCTTAAATTC
This sequence comes from Bacillus sp. JJ664, assembly GCF_036962205.1. Classification (NCBI taxonomy): domain Bacteria; kingdom Bacillati; phylum Bacillota; class Bacilli; order Caryophanales; family Bacillaceae; genus Bacillus; species Bacillus sp. JJ664. The sequence goes on from NZ_JBALMS010000096.1 coordinate 4,653, forward strand.
ATAAAAAAAATTAATGTTCTTACTTGAATCCCCTTTTTCCATTAGGAGATCTATAACATTTTTATGCTCCTTGATTTGGTATTGAAGGATTAGAAGTATATTGTTTAAATCTAACTGAATACAACAATACATAAACGACAATTAAGGAAGAAAACAGATTTAGCACGATAAGAGAGATGTTTAAATTGTAAATTTGAGTAAGTGCTCCAACAACTACTGGAGGCACAATGAATCCTACATACGCACACATCCAGAAAACTGAAATCACACGTGGTTTCGCTTCAGGTTCAGGCAGTTGCCCTGCAAAAAATAGTGCGTTTTGGAAAGTCCATCCACCACCAAGTGCTTGTATGAATATACTGATCCATAGTAATGGTAAACTTGCTGTAAAACCAGATGTAACAATCAACCAAGAACCAATAACTAAAAGCAAGATCCCCCATCTAAAACGGGTAACTGGTTGAGAAGGTCTAGGAATAAACTGTGCGAATGCACCACCACCTAATAGAATTAGAAAGATCAAACCAGAAATAAATAAATTAGATGTTTGAATAACATTTTTCACGAAAGTAGGAATTAGAGCAAGTGCCGTTCCTTGAATCGTAAATACTGTAAAAATAGCAAGTCCAGACATCGACCAAAAGTGAGAACGTATTTTTTTGGGAACCCCAAGTGATATCTTTTGTTTTGCAAGCTTTTGTTCTTTCGAAACTACATCCTTTGGTAGAGATTCTAGTATGACACCCGAGATAATTAATAATCCAATTAAGATCCAAAATGGTAATCTAAGTGGTTGAATAGGGAAATATTGTAACATGAAAGCCGCAATTGCTGGTCCAAGTCCAAAGCCAACAAGTACAGTAACTCCTGAATATTTAATGGCTTTACCAATTTTTTTGGGATCTGATTGTCTAATTAGAAAAGCCACAGAAGTACCAGTAAACGAACCA
>NZ_JBALMS010000097.1:0-6009 GCF_036962205.1 Bacillus sp. JJ664
TTTTTTTGGGATCTGATTGTCTAATTAGAAAAGCCACAGACGTACCAGTAAACGAACCATACGCAATTCCCTCTAAACTTCTTCCAACATATATCATCCACGCTTCTGTACTACCAATCATGAGCAAAGTTGAAACTATTGAAATCAAAATACTAATGCTAAGAACTTTTTTCAGTCCCCAAGCACTTCCTTTAGCCCCCACAACAAGTAGAGTCGGTAACAGGAATGCAGCATAGATTGCAAATAAAATCGTAATTTGCAAACTGTTTAATTGATAATATTCGCTATACAGCGGAAATAATGGTGTTACAAAAGTTGCACCACAAGACATTAATAATATAACTAATAACATTCTTTTCACATTCATTTTCCTTTCTAAGACTTAATTTAAATTCTTATCTTTTATAACCTTATTAACAATTTTCTTACTCTATATGCCATTCGTTCCTTTTTCGAGAATGTTTATTCTCAAATATACAATCCTCCACATCTCCGCGATTATCAAAAAGAATATATTCACGTTTCCGCAATATCACGATTTGTGAAGGATGGAAGTTATCTAAATTTATTAATAGAAAAATTTCAGGCTGAATTCATGCACCAATAATTGTATTTTTAATTAACGCTTGTTTTCGAAACTCAATACATAAAAGCTATTTATATTAGCTTCATATACTTTTAATTGTTTATTGGCTATTCATCAATGCAATTATTAACTTCCTTCGACGTTTATATTTATAACATATTGTGAACGAACGGTAAAGAATTATTTTTTACCGTTCGTTCTCGAATTATTATTAAAATAAATAGCAACAAAAAAAGTTAATGTCTTTAGATAACTATTTTTCATTCACTATAAAATTAGAAATCCGGTCCTAATCTAATACAGAGAGTGTCGTATCAATAATATTTTTAAGTTTATTTTTATTGAATCATTTTTAAAATAATGGAATTAAAAAAAATAGCATTCCGTCTCCTCAAAATGATGGAAAGCTATTTTTATTTAAATTTCCATATCCCTTTTCAATAATTGATAATGCAAGTTGCGGATGTGTTTCAAGTAGTTTTAGTAAAGTTTCTTCACTTAACAGTAGAGAATTTTTTACACCTTCCCCCTCTTGTTTCTCAACTATCAATTCTTCTTTAGAAAAAATGGGTTAGTTTTTACTGGTTGACCAATTTTTTTATGGTTTTATCATTATGGTAGTCGGGGAAGAACGAAGCGCCAGTGGGGCTTAGACCCCGTCAACTAAACAGTTCACCCCCCTACTTATAGAAACATGATTTAGGCTGGTTGGGACATTGATCCCGCATAACAAGCGAACCTATGACACTATGAGGGAATTTTTGGGAACCGATAAATTTAGTTTAGGAGGAGATAAATTATGAATCCAGTAGTTGGTCTGGATGTCGCAAAAGGAAAAAGTCAGTTACAAGGTTTTTTAGATAAAAAGACTCCTTATAAAAGAAGTTTTAAGATTTCACATACAATTGAAGGGTTTGGGCAGCTACTTCAATTTTTACAAGAAATCGAAGATATAACGAATATAAAACCTGTTATCATAATGGAATCGACAGGACATTATCATTCGCCAGTTATGCAGTTCTTAGATAACTTAAATTATCTATACATCGTTATAAATCCTTTAATCTCTTATCGAGCTAAAAGCTCGAGTTTAAGAAAGGTAAAAACTGATGTCATCGATGCATATCACCTCTGCGAGCTGTATTACAAAGAAGAACTAGAACCATATAAAAAACGTGGTGTCCAATTATTAAACCTTAGAAATTTAACGAGACAACACGATCATTTAACAGGTATTAGTTCTCAGGCAAAACTACATTTTTTAGCGATTCTAGATCAAGTATTCCCTCAATATCGTGGTGTGTTTGGCGATGTATATTCTAATGTTTCTCTCTTAACATTATTAGAATTTCTTACATCTGACGATATTTTACGAGCTGGTGAAGAACACCTTACAAAACGAATCGCATCAATATGTACTAGCCGTTCAAAAAGATGGGCAAATGAAAAAGCAATTTGTTTACTGGCTGCGGCAGAGAAGAATCCATTTCAAATCACACTATATAAAAGTCTTATTATTTCGCTTGAAATGCATATAAAAATGGTTCTTCAATACAAAGAACATCTATCAAATTTAAAGGCAGAGATAGATGTTCTCGTAAAAGAAATTGAAGAATATACTATCATCCAATCAATTCCTGGTATCGGTGAGAAAATCGCGGCAACAATTATCTCTGAAATTGGTGAAATTGATCGGTTTGATAACCCTAAAAAACTTGTGGCTTTCACCGGAGTTGACCCGAGTGTCTTTGAATCTGGTAAATTCACAGCCACTAAAAACCGTATTACAAAACGTGGTTCAAATCGATTGAGACATGGGTTATTCATGGCTGTTCGGTGTGCAATTCGTGATACTCGTAAGAGTAAGACAACTGAAGAAATCATCCCACGAAATAAACGATTGCGACAGTATTATGATAAAAAGCGTGAAGAAGGAAAACCGTTTAGAGTAACAGTAATTGCTTGTGTAAATAAACTATTACATTGGATTTATGCCCTGTTAAAAAGCAAAACGACTTTCCAAGATTTAACTTAAATCCATATAACAACCAAAATTAACAAAACCTTCCAAACTCTAATTAATGGAAGGTTATTTGGCATGTCAAAAATAGTATAACATGAGTTAAAATTTAATTTTATTGATAAATATTGACAAACTATTAGCTGGTTTAGTTGTACAAGATTATAAATAAATGGGTACATAAAGTAAAGAACAAAATCAGAAATACTCATTAACTAATTTATATTTTCAATTGAAATAGTTACTATTTACGAATCCATTAGTAGATTGTTTTTCAAAGCATGTAAATACAAAATAACCTGCTGCTATTCCAATTGTTGCAATTAGTGTAGATGTTGAATTTCCAAAATACCCTCCCATAATGTATTTGATAAAGGTAAATTTCAAAGAAATTATTTGTTTTAAAAATAAGTACGGGGTAATAACAAAGTATAAAGTGGGAATTCCTAATACAATAAATCTAACCCAATTGAATTTCCAAACTCCCTGTTTGAGGAAGTTTTTAATATTATAAGGAATCGACAATATTGCTCCAATTATTAAAGGAAACAAAGTTTGAAATTTATAATAATCAAATAAATCATAGGTAATACCACTTTGCTTATAAAGATTACTCTGATGCTTTAAACCCACTGAGATTACTACACCTAATATAATCAAATATAATAAATACCCTACTATACTTTTAATTTTATCTCCCACATAAATCCCCCTCGGTCTTAATTAATAGAGAACTTGATTAGTCTTATTCAACTAATAATCTGCCAGTTAGTACAACAAGAAGGGCTGCCGAAACAGCCCTTCTTGTTCTTCCTGCTATTGAACTAACGCGCCAGCTAGTTGTATAACTATATTCAATTTTATTTTCAAAAAAATAATATACTTAATATTAGACTCTAAAAATAAAAGCACTGACTACTCAGTGCTTTTGTTTAAATATGATATCCCTTGTTCTTATAAGTATTTCTTTAAGGATTCTTTTAACAGTAATTCACATAAATCTTCATAACTTATTTGATTAGCGTGGGCTTCTCGAGGTAATAAACTAGTTTGCGTCATCCCAGGTAGAGAGTTCGCTTCAATACAATAAATTACATTATCATGATCGATAATAAAATCTATTCTCGAATATACTTTTAGTCCTAGTAAATTATGTACTTTTAACGCCGTGTTTTGTAATTCTTCAGTCAAACTATCTGGGATATTGGCAGGAGATATTTCTTCACTTGCACCTTCTTGATACTTACTTTGGTAATCGAAGAAACCTTTATTGGGAATAATTTCTATAACAGGTAAAGCAGTATTTCCAATTATACCAACAGAAAACTCTCTTCCCTCTATTTTTTCCTCAATTAGAATAGTATTTGAAATTTCTTTAATTTCTTCTAATGCTATATGAAGTTCCTCAGAATTATTAAGAATTATCACTCCAATACTAGAACCGTTATCATTTGGCTTCACAACAACCGGATAGTGAATTTCTGGTAATTCATTATCAAAATTATAAACATCCCATTTAGGCGTTTTTATCCCATTAAAAGCCATTAGTTCTTTTGAAATTATTTTATTCATCGCTAATAGACTGCCCTCATAACAACTACCAGTGTATTGAATACCATATATATCGAATAATGCCTGTAATTGTCCATTTTCACCTATTCCACCATGGAGAGCAAGAAAGCAGATATCGGCATCTTGACATATTTCTAACACATTAGGACCAATTAAAGACTTTTGATTATTTTGTTGTTTTAGTAATACTTCCAAATTAGGTTTTTCTTTAGGCACTGTATAAGTATATGTTTCTTTTCTATATTTTTTATAAGCTGATTCAAAATCAGAAACATCTTGTATACCTTTATAAATATCTAGTAATAATACATCATGATTTTTTGATATTAAAGCATTAGAAATTTGAGCGCCAGAAGCAAGTGAAACATCCCTTTCATCACTTAATCCTCCAGCTAATACAATAATTTTCATTTTCTACCTCCTATGGTTTTTATTTATTACTAATTTTATATTAAAGGCAAATATACGCTCCAAATTCTCTATGAATTTTTTCCAATTAGAATTATTAACCTCATTTCTGCTTTTATAGCTTATTCAAATTATCTGCTAGTTAGCACAATAAAAATGAACTACTGAATCAGCCCAACATTGTGTAACTAACTCGCCAGTTAGTTGATTAATCCAATTGAAAATTTAATCAAAATAGACCTGTTCCTGTGAATTATGTAAATACTTAAACGCTAATTTAATTTGTGATTCTGTATTTCTATTTATCGATAGTGGCGGTAGTTCGTTTTCAGCAAAAAAATCAACTCCACCCGTTTCAATTCCCTCCTCAGCTTCTCCCCCAATTATTTCACACTGTATAAATAATTTATATGTATACCAATGTCACCCCATCCACCTGGTAACGACCAATTTCCATCAGCGTTTTCTCTCACCATTAATATTTTATTATTTTTAAAAACAATTGCCCTAATATCTACTTTAGGAGTTGCATAACCAGTTTCATTAGCGAATAAATCTTTGATTACTGTTTTATCCATAGTTGTATGGAGTGACAAAATTTCTACGCTTAAGTTTCTTATTAATTCGAATCGTTCCAAGTCATAAACATCTTTTGAATAAGTTAATCCTGCCTGTGCAATGGATTGAAGTTGCTTTGCCCATTCAAGCCACTTAGGTTCCATGTTTCATCACTCCAAAATAAAATATATTAAAATTCCAACCCATAATTGCTTAGTATNNTTGATATTCAACTAACGCATGATTTAGTTGAAATAAGTACATTAATTCACTTATCATTTATTTTTTTCCATCCATCTTTCGAATGAACCACTAATAGCTTGCCTTTATTAACAAACTCAATAGTTTTTCCATCGACTTTACAAGTTATTAAAGTGAATTTCATTTTAACTAAATCGTAATCAGGATGTTTATAAAAAATGAAAGAGGCATCTGAAAGTGAACTTGAACCATCGAGTATTTCCATCCATAGCCAGTCCGTTTTCCACCATCCACGCTTGTTCTTATTATACTGATGAATTAACTTCATCTGATGATCCTCAAGTTTTAAAATGTCCTCTTTGGTTAATATTTTCGTCACAACCTGCTCTTTTTTCGTTTCATTGACTTGCCATTTGAAATAGGATCTTTGAATTTTAGTGAAGTTTCCAGCTATTACTATAACAATAATAATCAATGCTAAAAATAGACTTTTTCTAAGTCTTTTTTTTCCTTCATCTATAATTAGAAGCCCCCCTTACATTAGTTCTTTTTTATAGATATTAGATAAATTAAGCGGATAATCCTTTTGATGAAGTAATTATTTCATCCTTATTGACCTAACCTGCCAATTCCTTCAAAAAAAAATGAGCCATAAATATGACTC
>NZ_JBALMS010000098.1:0-4097 GCF_036962205.1 Bacillus sp. JJ664
CTTCAACTGCTATTGATTCACTTAATCCGTAGGCAAAATCATAGTATTCATTAAAATTTGCTTTAACAATACCAGAAACTTCTTCTTTTTGTAGATTAAATTTTGTGAATGGTTCATTCTTTCTAAGTAAAAAAACATGACTAAGTTCATGATCATGGAAATTTTGAAGGTTTATAGAATTCTTAACTATTCCAAGCGGTATGACTTCTTCTATATTGACTTCAATGCCTAGTTCCTCATGAACTTCTCTAATTCCATCAGAAACTGTCTCATGTGCTAATAGATGGCCTGCGGCAGTGATGTCTAGTAAATTTGGAAAATCTTTTTTTGTTTGACTTCTTTTTTGAAAATAGATCATTGGAATGCCATTTTCAATACTCATTAACCAACAATGAAATGTTTCATGCCAAAATCCATTTTTATGAACTTCGTCTCGAGTTGCTTCACCAATATGGTTACCGAATTCATCAAAAATTTTTAGAGACTCTACTTGCAATGTACTTACCACCTTAACTTTTTAAATTAGTTAACTATTACTATTATATAAATAATTGATGCTGATTGTAATATGATATAAGGTCTATTCAAGTTATTTTATTTTTATAGAAGTACCACCATCGGATAGGATGGAATCAAAAAGAGAAAAGTAGATAAAAGAATGATAAGTTGTTATATAATGGCTGTTTTCGTATATATTGTTGCTATTTTAGAATGCGATAGTTGATTACAACTCCAGGATACTACCTTTCAGTGGGGCGTGAGCAGAAGTGGAAGGCATGCTAAAACTACGACGTCCTGTCATATCGCATGAATGACCTGTAGGCCTCATCTCTCACAAGTCTCGCACATTCCGTTGTAATCAACTTTTGTCTTTAATATTTATAATCTGAAAAGTAAGGATCTTTTAGATAAGAGCCTTCAAAAGAATATGGAGTATTAAAAAGCTATGTCTAACTGTTAAATTGAATGTAATATTTTTCTGAAAAATTTACTTTCATGCTTAATTAGGTTAATTTATTATTAGATAGTTTTATAAGTAAGTCTAAAAGAAAACTTAATGGTATGATAGACTGCTTAATGATGACTACATTAAATAAAAATTATTAGGTGAACAAAATGAAAATTGCATTTTTTGACTCGGGAATGGGTGGGTTAACTGTTTTAAACGAAGCAATGAATCAGTTACCCAATGAAGAATTTTTATATTTTGCAGATACTCTTCATGTTCCTTATGGTACGAAATCAAAGGAAGAAGTTAGTTCATTTGTAAAACAATCAGTGGAAAGAATTGTAAAAGAAGATGTAAAAGCACTTGTCATTGCATGCAATACAGCAACTAGTATTGCTGTTTCGGATTTAAGAGCATATTATGACTTCCCAATTATCGGTATGGAACCGGCTGTAAAACCAGCTATTGAGATGAATCGTTCAACAGGTAAAAGAGTATTAGTTCTAGCAACACCACTTACATTAAAACAAACAAAATATCATGAATTAGTTTCTAGAATTGATGATCAAAGCATTGTTGACTCATTACCATTACCAGAATTAGTACGTTACTGTGAAGAATTGAATTTTGAAGATGCTACAATGATTGATTATTTTAAAAGTAAGTTCGCTTCGTTTGATATTAATTTATACGGAACTGTTGTACTTGGATGTACACATTATCCATTTTATAAAGAGATATTAAAGAAAATTCTACCAGAAGATGTACATATAGTTGATGGAAGTGCGGGTACAGTTAAAAGGCTAATTCAATTATTAAGTCCTTCAAATCAATTGAAAGATTCTGGTGAATCAACGATTAAGTTCATGTGCTCAGATGATAATCAAGATTATATCGAAAAGATGAAGTTCGCATTAAACTTACTTCAAACTAAAAGATAAGCTTTTTAGCTTATCTTTTTTGTTTTTAGGCAATGTTATTGCGAAATATATAAAAACAAAAAAAGAAGTAGTGATCATCACTACTTCTTTGTATTAATTTTATTTTACCAAACAAATAATCCTACAATCATGGCACTAAGCATGGAAACGCCAATACCACTAACTAATAGCTTCCATACATTTTTACCAATACTTGATGATTTATCTTCACCTAATATTGAATTAAATGTTCCATAAATCATTCCGACAGTACTAAAATTTGCAAAAGATGTTAGGAACGTAGTAGCAACTGCTACTGTATGTGGAGCAAGATCATTGATGTTTTCTTTTAAATCCATCATTGCAACAAATTCGTTAGTAGCAAGCTTGATTCCCATCAATTGTGCAACATACATAGCGTCATGACCAGTAAGTCCTAATAAGAAGGCGAAAGGACTAAAAATAATCGAGAAGATCTTTTGGATTGTTAATCCAGATACAAAGAAACCTAAGAAGCCATTAAGAAGTGTTGTTAAGGCTACATATCCAATTACCATCGCTAATATAACAATGACCATATTCATACCAACAATCATACTATTTGAGATCGTTGAGAAGAAATCTTTTTTCTCTTCTTTCGTAGGGACGTATACGACATCTTCTTCTTTACTAACTTCCACTGGATTTAACATACTTGCGATTAATAAAGCATTTAAACAATTTAAAGGGATCGCAGCAAATACATAAGTAGCAGGTACCATCGTTAAATAAGCACCGATAATTGAACCACTAATACTACTCATACTCATAATTCCAAATGTCAACAAACGATTTTCTTTTAAAACGGTTAATTGTTGACGGATCACAGCTAACGCCTCAGTATTTCCAAGAAACATCATTTGAATTGAAAAGAAGCTCTCTAGCTTTGGTAATCCAGATATTTTTGAAATAACCCAGCCAACTTTATCTATAATCCAAGTCAATATCCCGAAATATGATAAAATGTCAAAGAAAGTAATAATGAAAATGAATCGTAATAATTGAAATCTGTTTTCCCGATTTGATTCAATGTGTATTTCTATTTCATCTTTTAGCTATCCTGCCTGTCAAAATAAAAAAACAGCTATTTTACAAATAAAATAGCTGTTCTTCAAAGTAGTACAATTAAGTAAAAGACTTTTCTCTACATTGATCTTTCTTCATTCAAATCATATTTCAATAAATTTTTTCCTTCATAAAACTTTTCATAGATTATACCCAATATATAGTAGAATACGAGACCAAAACAAATATGAATCAGTGTAAACTTAGCGCCAAATGAAGTAAATTCATATATTGCAGTAGGTATTTTTGCAGTTGTCCAAACCCCTAGGAAAAACACAATGTAACGAATGCTTGCTCCTTTTTGTAAAAAAAGGATTGCCATTGGAAAAGCTACGTAAAGGGGACCTGCTGCAATTACGCCTAAAACTAGTGAGAACACGGTTCCATATATACCTGATTTTTTCCCCATATATTTTATCAATGTTTCTTTTTCTACCCATTTATCTAGTAAACTTACAAATACTAAGACAGGAGGAAGTAGAAAAATCATATTGATAATGCTGTTTCCTGTTAAATGAAGTGCCTTCCAACCTAGCCTTTGATTTAAAAAAGTAAGAATAACGAGACCGATTAGTAAAATGAAAAAGAAACGATATCTCTTTAATGCATTCATCCCATCACCACCCAAATGATATATGCAAATAGAAGTGACATAACGATTCCTGCAGCATTACGTGTATATGCAAAGCCTCGACCAAATAATTTTTGTTCCATAGGGATCGTAATCACTCCGACCGCCATCATTGTCGACATTAAAGCAGCAACTTGTGGCAGCCCTGCACCATTTTCGACTAATGTATCCCCTAGTGGAAATACAATAAAACTTGGAATTAGTGCAAACGAACCAATGATTGTAGAATAAACAATTCCCATCAATCCAGATTTTTCTCCTAGAATTGATGAAATGAAAGATGGTGTTAGTAAAGATAGTGAAAGTCCCACGAAAAGCATGATAGATAAAATATCGGGTAAAATATTACGAAACAACTTCCATGACTGTTTTAAAGCATCTTTTGTTTTATTTCTGTCTTTTATAAAAGAAATACTGATAAGAATAATAGCAATAGAGTACAGAATGATCCCATTAATCATGGTTAGATTCCTTCCATACCTGATATTTTTCT
>NZ_JBALMS010000098.1:4265-7504 GCF_036962205.1 Bacillus sp. JJ664
ATATAAAATGGAGCTATCAATTGGATTGACGGGAAGCTCTTCCTCACATTTCTGCCAAAGCTTTCCTCCATAACTATCTCCCTCTGTTAAAAACAGTAAAAGAAATGCTCCAGTATGTCTCCCTGTATGCTTCATGATATCTAACCTCCTAAATTGAATGTAAAAAAATCAATTACCATCATTCTCATTCTATACTGTTTATCACACTATACTGTTAATGACAGTATAGTGTTGTTAACAGTATATGCAGGTTTCAATAAAATTTCAACTACTCCACCATAAATTAAACAAAATTTTTAATATGAATCAAAAAAAACCGATTTCCTCGTTGGAAAATCGGTTCAAAAAATTTATTTTTTCATGAAAAATTAAAATTCATTCCAGTAGTAAAAAACGGTCGCAAGTAAGGATATGATTGTAAATGCTAAAGACACTAAAAAAGAGAAAGACTTTTGCGTTACTGTGAAAGGCCCTTCTGCACCGCTAACTTTCATTCCCGTCTGTCCTTGAGTGCTCAAATTAATACTATTTGATGTAAAACCTCCACTACTTGTGAAAAAACGAATAACAATCGTTACACCTAATCCTACAAAAAATGCATAGTCAACTATTTTACCGTTCATTAAATCTGAAACGAACCAAGTTAAACCAATTAAAACTCCTAATGTGATGATTGCAAAAATTAGCTTCTTCAACTCCATCTCCCTTTCGAATGACAAATACTTGTTACGAAACGAATTTAATTTATGGAAAAAATATCCATATCAATTAAATACTTCTATTAAGGTTCGAGCATCTCCTTCAAAGCGAATATAAATTTATTCCCATTTTAATGACAGTTCTAATCATAAATAGATAAAAGGTAATGATTCTCACCAAATAGAATATTGATATATATGGAGGGGATCTTATGAAACACTTATTTTTTATGATTGGGATGTGCCTCATTCTTGTCGCCTGTCAACAGAAAGAAAAATCGATTGTAATAGAAACAATGACAGACAACACAACTCTTGAAGATGTACCAGTAGTTAATTCCGTTGGGTATTCAGAAATTGATTACTTATACGATGCTATGTATCGTGGGCACAATGAGTATGCAGGTACTTTAGTCGTCGACAAGGAGTATTACATCAAAAATAATTTTCAACGTGGTGATGTTGTGTACTTCAAAACTCCTAAAACTGGTCACAAAAATGTTGCTCGAGTAGTTGGCTTACCTGGAGAAAAACTTGAAATCAAAGATGGTCAGTTATTTATAAACAACAAAAAATTAAAAGCTTTCTATGCAAATTCTATGAATAATGGTATTTCAGACTTTGATACTTATCAAAAAATGATGAAAGCAAACGGAAATGAGATTATGGGTGAAAATGATTGGAAAGAATATTTTCATAGAAACCTTAAAGCAGTGGTCATACCTAATAATGAATTGTTTATATTAGCTGATAATGGTTGGAGAATACAGGACAGCTTTGAATTGGGACCAATATCTCAAGACGATATTGAAGGGAAAGTTTTGGGGATGGCTGAAGATTACTAATAGTTGCGAGTTTAGTAATCATACTGAAATTAATTCGATTTCATTATGATTTGTGATACAATTTTTCTATATATTTCTATATTTTTCCATTTTATGAAAGGAAGCTAATCATTTGAGTAAAAAAGTTATTAATATTGTGAAGCTTAGAAAAATTGCCATTCTTTGTTGGCTCATCTCACTTCCGCTAAACTTCATTGGCCGACTCATTTACGGGTTTAATATCTTTTTTTATTTAGGCATTTTCTTCTTATTCTTATTTGTGGTCATTACCCTATTCTTTTGGAAATGCCCTAATTGCAAGGAACGATTGCCATTTCAAATCAATTTTGATACAGAAGTGTACGATTATGTGCGATGCCTACATTGTGAAATAAAAGTGGAAGATGGCGAAATCATTGAATAAACCAAATGTATTTGACTAATCTTCCTCTTTTAATAAAAATAAAAATTTATGTAATTTCGTTACTTTTTAGGCTTATGGAAATAATGATAAAGTAGCATACCCTTTGGAAATCATTTACAATATAGTCAAGCATCTTTTTGTTGATCATTACATAAAAAAATATTCTTATTTTGAAGGGCGGTAAATGTAAAATGCAAACATTTGAAAATGTAACAATTCAAGCAACTGTACAAGCACCAGTTGAAAAGGTATGGCACTATTGGAACGAGCCAACTCATATCAAAAAATGGAACACTGCTTCAGATGACTGGCATACACCATTTTCAGAGAATGATTTAAGAGTAGGTGGCAAATTCGCTTCAAGAATGGAAGCAAAGGATGGAAGTTTTGGTTTCGATTTTGGTGGAATTTATGATGAAGTAAATACAAATGAGTTTATTGCTTATACACTAGGTGATGGAAGAAAAGTAACAATCACGTTTAAAGATTTAGGAGACGCTACTGAAATAGTTGAAACGTTTGATGCTGAAACTCAAAATCCAGTTGAGTTTCAACAACAAGGCTGGCAAGCAATTCTAAATAACTTCAAAAAGTATGCAGAAGAAACATCTAAATAATAAAAGCTAGAAGATCGGTTTTTATTAGAGTTTCTAAAATAAATTAGTGGCATTGACTGTGGCTTCGATTTTTAGAAGACCATGGACATGCCACTTTTTTCATGCCCCGTCTTGAGCAACGAGCAACTGTTTATAATGTAAAATTTGATATTCGTTCTAACGTTTTGATCTCTTTTTAACTATCTTTTTGTAAGTCATTCTTATTCAACAATCTCAGTACATGCTCATTAGGGCTCCAGCAATCAAATTTATAGGTTGTTTTTGTTTCGAACCCTAACCGGCTGCAATAATATTTCATTCTTCCTGATTCTTTCACTGCTTTGAAATACTTACAAGTAGAACAACAATGAAAATCTTTCATTAATACAAGCACCTTTTACTTTTTCTAATCCAAATTAGATAGTTCATATGAATTCTCCTATCAATCTCTTAAACTTCTTACTTTCATAAACATAAATAAGACTTTAGAATCATCTTACCTCTATCCTCATTTACCTTTTCATATTTATTACTTTATCATCTTTTTACCACTAAACTTGAAGCACCTAACCTTCGAATTAGGTATACTCTTTGAATGAAAGCATGATAAACACACATTTTTTATAATAGCCTGTCTTTTATTAACATAACTATCAATTGTTCATAAAATATATTGATAGGGGGGATGACCAAATGG
>NZ_JBALMS010000099.1:0-409 GCF_036962205.1 Bacillus sp. JJ664
CTTTACTAAAAAAATTCAGCCCTTTACCAGGCTTCGTTAAAATAATTGATGTAATTTTCCCACTTAATTGATCAATATCTAAATCAACAATATTACCTAACTTTTTACCATCAGCCACATTCACTACATCTTTTACTTGAAAGTCAGAAATTCTTGCCACTATCTCTTCACCTTCCTTTTTAACAAATATATGAAGGCAATGAGACGAATATTGATTTTATTTAAAATAAAAATGTGTTAAACAATGAATTGATCCATACCTCTTCATTGTCTAACACATTTATTATCGGAAATACATCGGCTAATTTAAGCATAATGACTATTAAATCTAGATTTGGAAGAATTTAGAAATCAATTATGTGTAATTAGTTGATGTTTTTGGGACTGAACTGTCGCCTCCGCTTTTCTT
>NZ_JBALMS010000099.1:418-23225 GCF_036962205.1 Bacillus sp. JJ664
CGAGGTCATAAGTCAAAGACCATTAAAGGTAAAAAGCACCTTTATTGGTCTTTGACTTATGCTTGTCGGAGCTGAACAGTCGCCTCCGCTTTTCAACCTTGAATATTTTTGTTCATTTGTTTGATTGCTGATTTTTCTAGTCTTGATACTTGTGCTTGTGAGATTCCGATTTCTTCTGCCACTTCCATTTGTGTTTTTCCTTGGAAAAATCTTTTGCTTATGATCATTTTTTCTCTATCGTTTAGTCTTTTCATTCCTTCGCGTAGTGCAAGTTCTTCTACCCATTGCTCGTCCTTGTTTTTGTCATCACTTAGCTGATCCATTACGAAAATTGGATCGCCGCCGTCATTATATATAGGTTCAAATAACGATACTGGATCTTGAATTGCATCTAATGCGAAGACAATTTCTTCATGTGTTACACCTAATACTTCTGCAATTTGAACCGGTGTTGGTTCTTTTGAATTTTCTGCTAATAGGCGCTCTCTTACTTGAAGTGCCTTGTATGCAATGTCTCTCAGTGATCTTGATACTCTTATTGGATTATTATCGCGTAAGTATCTTCTTATTTCTCCTATGATCATTGGTACAGCATACGTTGAAAATTTTACGTTTTGACTTAAATCGAAATTATCAATCGATTTCATTAGCCCAATACAACCCACTTGAAATAAGTCATCCACAAATTCTCCACGATTATTAAAACGTTGTATGACGCTTAGAACAAGACGTAAATTTCCGTTTACAATTGTTTCCCTTGCACTTCGGTCACCGCTTTGCATCGCATGAAATAACTTACGCATCTCATCATTTTTTAAAACTGGAAGTTTTGAAGTATCTACACCACATATTTCTACTTTGTTTCGTGTCATGATGTTCCCTCCTATTTGGAGTTGCTGTACTATAGGTAAGTATCTCCTTCGGTGGAAAATTTATGCACGAAAACATATTTACAAAATATTTAACATTTTACATTCAAATTAAAAAAACCGAATAGAAAATGAGGTCAACTCATCTGCTAATCGGTATGTCTATTAAACCATTTTATTAAACTCTTTTCGAAGTCTTTTTATGATTCTTTTTTCTAAGCGAGAAATATACGATTGGGAAATCCCAAGCATATCTGCAACGTCTTTTTGTGTTTTTTCCTCTGTTCCATCAAGACCAAATCTAAGTTCCATTATTTGCTTTTCACGATCATTCAATTGATCTAATGCTTTTGTTAATAATGATTTATCTACATTTGCTTCTAAATCTTTCGTGATAATATCATCTTCAGTTCCTAAAACATCTGAAAGTAATAATTCATTCCCATCCCAATCAATATTAAGTGGTTCATCGAATGAAACTTCAGAACGGTTTTTATTATTGCGTCGTAAATGCATTAAGATTTCATTTTCAATACATCTAGAAGCATATGTTGCTAGTTTAATTTTCTTTTCGGGATTGAATGTATTTACCGCTTTAATTAAACCGATTGTACCAATGCTGATTAAATCCTCAATATTAATACCAGTATTTTCAAATTTTCTTGCTATATAGACGACAAGTCGTAAATTTCGTTCAATTAATAAAGAACGTGCACCAAGATCACCGTTTGGCAGCTTCTGTAATAGCTTTTCTTCTTCTTCCCTTGTTAAAGGTGGCGGAAGTGCTTCACTACCTCCTATGTAAAAAACTTCATCGGCTTTCAAACCAAGTTTCACTAAGAGCTTGTAAAATCCTAATTTTAATTTTAAGAAAAAACGATACATTTTCTACCTCCTATGCGATTTCGTTAATCGTTCCCTGCATCATTTTTGGATGAAGGATACATTCATATAAGTTGTCAGAAGACAAAGTGACATGACTTAATCCTAATAAGACCGATTTCGTAGAGTACCATTTTCCATTGATTTTTAATCGAACGACTGTTGGTTTAATAGCAACAAGTAATTGATTGCTTTGACCAATACTTTTATACGGTACGAACGATGCTTGGAAAAAACTTAAGACATCTAGTGAGTCTTTGCCTTGTAATGTACTTTCTGAATCACGTACTAACTTAACTAATTCTCCAGGAAGTCCAAAATCTTTTGTAGAACAATCTAAAATGATAACTGGTTTTCTTGAAAGTGGCTCATGTAGTGAATTCCCACTGTCCATTAGCCCTTTTGTATGGATGGTTGTATTTCTCCATACGATTTCCATTTCATACATTTCGTTTAACTTCCATTTTGTAAAGGCAATCTGGTTAATTGACTTTCTAGCAAATAAAATGACGATTGGAATCATCCCTAATACAAAATACCAACTTAAAGGATCACCATAAAATGAGGACTTTGATAAATTATTAGAATCTGATTGAAATAAATAGTGTAATCCTAATAGCGCTCCACCAAGTAAAAAAGTAGAAAAATAGAAAATACTGATACATTGTAAAAATGTAATCATACGTTGTTTACCAAATGAAAAAAATACAATGAAAAATGATAATAATATTTTCATAAAGGGTGAACTCACAACATATGCATATGGAGTAAACGTTAATAAAACAACGATAGAACCTATAAATGCGCCTAAAAATGAACGAAAAATAGATACATTTCTCTTTAGGATTAAACCTGTCAGTTGGATAATCAAAAAATCCATTAATAAGTTTAATAACCAAACAAGATCACCATATATCACCAATATTGTCGCCATCCTCTAAAATATAGTTCATTTATTTGTAAGTATAGGATGAGCACAGTAAGAAGTCTGTCAAAAAAAGGGGTTCTGAATGAAGAGTTTTTCGACAAGTTCGTATGTGAAAATGTCTGATAAGCTCGGACAAGCATTAGCTCTATTGTTTTTCTCTAATACCTCTTTACTGTAAAATTCTTTCTTTTTGGATTTAAAATAAAGATAGAAGTTGATTACATCAGAAGACGTGAGACTGATGTCTGAGATGTGGGGAGGTTAAGGCCTTGTGGTGTGGGTTTTGCATCCGTCACTGAAGGACGTCGTGGTATATTAGTCTGCCTAGCATTTTCCAAGCGGCTCAGCCCATGTTCCACGGAAAGGGAGCATCCAAGTGTATAGAGATCAACTAAGGTTTTGATCAATTGGTACTAGGGATAAGGTTACTCTACATGGAGTGGTCCTACTTAGTTTCCTTATGATTTGTTTAGATTTATGAAACCTAAAAAAATTGTAGAATTAGGAATATTTATGAGGTCTTCTTTTTTTGTTTTTGCCATGTACATTCAAAATAATGGACAAAATAAAAAACCAAGAAATGAAGAGCTAACTTCTTTTCTTGGTTTTGCTTGATTGATTAGCGCTTTTTACGATTACGTAAGAAAGCCGGAATATCTAAATCATCTAGACTTGTAATATTCTTTGTAGTTTCCACAACAGGTGCTTCTTCACGAACCATTTCACGTTTTACAGTCGTTTGAGTTGATTGACTTGGCGTAGAAATTGATGGTCTTTGAATTTGCTTTTGAGCTGGCGTAGGAGCAACTACTCCTTCAAAACCTGTAGCAATAACTGTAACGATAATTTCGTCTTTTAAGTTCTCATTAATAACAGAACCGAAAATCATATTTACCTCAGCATCACATGCAGTAGAAACGATATCAGCAGCTTCTTGCACTTCATATAAGCTTAAGTTTGTTCCACCTGTAATATTCATTAACACACCTTGAGCACCATTAATCGACGTTTCAAGTAATGGACTTGAAATAGCCTTTTTAGCTGCTTCAGCTGCACGGTTTTCTCCACCAGCAACACCGATTCCCATTAATGCAGAACCTTTGTTTGACATAATTGTTTTTACGTCTGCAAAATCAAGGTTGATTAATCCTGGTACTGCGATTAAGTCAGAAATACCTTGAACACCTTGTCGTAATACATTATCAGCTTCACGGAAGGCTTCTAACATTGGTGTATTACGGTCAACGATTTCTAATAGACGATCGTTTGGAATAACAATAAGTGTATCAACACTTTCCTTCATTGCAGCAATACCAGTTGCTGCTTGTGTTGAACGTTTTCTACCTTCAAATGTAAATGGACGAGTTACAACCCCAACAGTTAATGCGCCAAGTTCTTTAGCAACTTGTGCAATTACAGGTGCTGCACCTGTTCCAGTACCGCCACCCATTCCAGCAGTTACGAATACCATATCAGCTCCTTTAAGAGCTTCTTGTAATTGTTCTCTGCTTTCTTCAGCAGCTTTTTTACCAACCTCTGGATTAGCACCTGCACCTAAACCACGAGTTAATTTGCCACCGATTTGCATTCTAACATCTGCTTTAGAAAGATTAAGTGCTTGTGCATCTGTATTCACAGCGATAAAGTCTACACCTTGTACGCCATGTTCTATCATACGGTTAACGGCATTATTTCCACCGCCACCTACACCAATTACTTTTATTTTCGCTAACGCATCTAAGTTTGTATCAAAATCTAACATGACTGATCCCCCTACTATTTCAAATTCATCACAAAATTAATCCCATAAATACTTAAAAATGCTTTTAACTTTACTCATGACACGTTCTTCATCCTGCTGTTTTGGTTTTGTATTTGAATTTGTAACAGCTACAGGTTTTCGTTCATTCGATTCGAAAGCGATATTAGAGCTAAGTTTTTTACCGCGCATTTTTGATTTATAAAAAGCATATCTTATTAGTCCAACACCAGTAATGTATTGAGGTTCTCGAACACCTATATAATCAGGAGTTGCAATCCTTACATTATTTTTAAATACTCTTTGAGCTAAATCAATAACACCCGTCATTGATACAGTACCACCAGTTAATACAAATCCACCTGGTAGATTACTTCCCCTCATTCTTGATAGTTCATTTTGAACCATTAAGAAGATCTCTTCTAACCTTGCTTCAATTACGTCTGATATTTCTTGTTGACTATACTGGTGATGCTGTTCGCTACCCATAATTGGAACACTTAATACTTCTTCAGTTAAAGCAGTATCATAGAAAGCATGTCCAAATTTAACTTTTATTTTTTCAGCATCTTCAGTTGATGTCTTTAATCCAATTGATAAGTCCTTCGTAATGTGTTCGCCACCTACTGGCAATACAGAAGTTGCAATTAACACACCTTCTCTGAATACAGAGATTGTCGTTGAACCGCCACCAATATCAACTAAAGCTACACCTAAGTTTTTCTCATCTTGTTTCAAAGCAATTGTACTTGCCGCCATTGGTTGTAAACAAATGTCAGTAACTTCTAAACCTGCTCTTTCAACACAACGCAAAATATTATGTACAAGTGTTCTTGAACCAGTGATTAATGTACCTTCCATTTCCAGTCTAACCCCAATCATTCCTCTTGGGTCTTTTACTTCTGAAAGGCCATCTACAATGTATTCATGAGGAACGACATCAATAATTTCCCTTTCAGGTGGAATTGAAATAACTTGTGCCTGATCCATTACTCTTAGAACATCTTCATTATCAATTTCTTTATTTTCTTTAGAAACTGCCACTACTCCATTTGTGCTAATTAATTGAACTTGGTTTGCACTTACCCCTACTATTACTTTGTCAATGTGAATGCCAACCATTCTTTCTGCTTGATCAATAGCTTTTTTGATGGAAGTAACTGTCTCATCTATATCAACTATCGAACCACGTTTTAAGCCAGAAGATTTCACATTACCTACGCCGATAATGTTTAGTGTGTCATTAACTAGTTCGCCAATAATAACTTTAATTGTCGAAGTTCCAACGTCAAGACTCACATAGATCTCATTGCTGTTCATGATGGCACCTCCTTTTTCTCTCTATCTATTATAATCGAACATCAATTCATTCTTAAATAACATATATGAAAAACTATTCAACATTCACAAGGGATTTCCCTCTTTTTTATTTTCATTTTTCACAATCTTTTTAATTTTTTTCAATTATATCTATTTATCTATTAGTCTACACTAACATAAACAGATAAAAAAGGCTTAAAAGTACTGTTTTCTAATGATATTACCGTTATTTTATAACATTTGTAACATTCGTTTCATATGGAGCGAAATAAGCCCCTACTTCTAAATGAATAACCCCTTTTTTATTTTTAGGAATTGACTTTAAAATAATCGGATAATTAGACATTTTGTTTGAAAATTTTCTAATTGTCGTCTTCACTTCATAGCCTTCATTCATAAAAACAGTAACAAGTAAAGGATCATCCTTACTTGGGGTATAATCTATTTCAGAAATTGAATGGAATATACTTTTTGGTAGTTTAGATAGTTCAACCGCTAATTCTTGTAGTTCATCACCTTGGCTCCATCCATTTAGTTCAGGAATTGTTGTATTTTCTAGGGAATTATTTTCCTTCAGTAACATACCACTTTCAAGAAGTAAATGTTTTTTTCCATCAAACATTGCTTGTCCGATTGGTTGATATTCTTTAATGACGATTTCTACTTTATTCGGAAACTTTTTATGTACCTCTGCAGATTGAATTGTATTTCTACTTTCAAGCTTTTGAATCACCTTTTTTGAATGAATTGTCAAAAAACTATCGTCTTCGTTTAAATCGGCTAATTTTTGAATTTCTTTATCTGTATATAGGTTATTTCCTTTAATTTCTAAATTTATTTCTGAACCAATTGATGTTTGGAAATATAATACACATAAAAGCAAAGAAAAAAACAATAAAATTGTCATTAGTAAACGTATATTTGCTTTTTTACGTTTTTTATTACGCAAGATCGGAACACGGTCTTCTAAACTAATTATCTTATTTTCTTGCATGTTTATGCCTCCATTATCAAAGTCCACTTCAATCTTCTTTCTTATACATCGGATGTAATTTAAGAATAATAAAAAATAGAATAGCATATAAAATGCCATTCTATCTTGGTCACCATATGCTACCTTAAATTATAGCATATAATTTCAATTGTTTTTAAGAAACTTACATTTTTTTACCAACTATTTCAACTTCAGTTTCAAGTTCTACATTAAATTTTTCTAAGATAGTTTTCTTTATGAAATCAATTAATTCTAGAACATCCTTTGATGTTGCATTCCCTGCATTCACAATAAAGTTTCCGTGCATTTCAGAAATTTTCGCTCCACCAATTTGGTAACCTTTTAAGTTTGCCAGTTCAATTAGATTCCCTGCATATTGCGGAAGGGGATTACGGAAAATACTTCCAGCACATGGGAAATTCCACGGTTGTGTTTCTCTTCGATAATCTTTATTTTTCTGCATTAATGCAGAAGATATTTCTTTTGAACCTTCTTCTAATTGTAATTCAGCTTCTAAAACAAAACCTTGACGCTTTTTTTGTAGGACAGAAGTACGGTATGAAAATTCTAGTTGTTCATTCGATAGCCATTCCATAGACCCATCTTGGAATAGAATATGAGCTTTAGACGTAATCTTCGAGAAGTCAGATTGGTGTGCACCTGCGTTCATATACACAGCTCCCCCAACACTACCTGGAATGCCACTAGCAAACTCTAATCCGGAAAGCCCTTTTCTACTTAATTGGGTAGCAAGACGAATGACAGAGTAACCTGCTCCAACTAAAACTTTTGTCCCATCTATTTCTATGTGATCTAAACAATCACTTATTTTAATGACTATACCTTCAATACCATTATCAGACACAAGTAAATTCGATCCTCTTCCAATAACGGTAACGTTGATATTATGTTCATTTGCAAGTTGAATGATTTCTTTTATTTCATTGACATTTTTAGGTATGACCAAATAATCAGCAGGTCCACCTATTTTCATTGTAGTGTGATTTGCTAAAGGCTCATTCATTAGAAGACTCGAGTCCTTGATGATTTCCTTTAATCTAGTTTCAAACATTCTAAGCTTTTCCCCCTTTAGCTTGTAGCATCCTATGATACATATTTATAGATTTTCTAACTTGTTCGTGCATGGTTCTACTTTCTTATTTCTTCTAATACTTTTACTAGCTTGTTAGCTGCATCTGGAACACCGATTTCTAAAGCTGCACGTTTCATTTCTTCAAGTTTGATAGGATTTAATAATACTTTTTCAATTTCATTTACGAAATATTCATTATGAAAATCTTTTTCTAAAATGACGATTGCTGCACCATTTTTTTCAAGTGATCGAGCGTTTATTTCCTGGTGATTATTCGTTACATATGGGCTAGGAATCAATATACTTGGCTTACCTAATGCTGTCAATTCGGCAAGAGTTGTAGCGCCTGCTCTTGATACGACTAAATCAACTTCTCTTAAAACTTCAGGCATATTGTGTAAAAACGGCTTGATCACAACATTTGATGGACTACCCACTTTATTGATTTCTTGAATAACTGCATCATAATGTGCGTCACCTGTAACATAGATCATTTGATAATTCTTTTCCCCAAGCTCACTCACACTTTTTAAAAACGCTTGGTGAATTGGTCTAGCACCTCTTGAACCACCAACAATTAATACAGTTCTTTTCCCTTTTTCCAAACCTAATGACTGTAAAACTATTGGATTGTGTTCTCCTACTACTTCAGAAGCACGTGGATTTCCAGTAAAAACTACTTTTTCTTTCGCAAAATGATTCGCAACTTCATCAAAACAAATTGCAACTTTTGTAACATAGCGATTTAAGAATTTATTTGTTAAACCTGGCACACTATTTTGTTCGTGAATAACTGTTGGAATACCTAATTTTGCTGCCGCATATACTACAGGCCCACATACATAGCCACCAGTACCAACAACTACGTCAGGATTAAATTCACGAATAATTTTTTTACTATCAGAAACACCTTTTAAGAAACGATAAATTGTTTTAAAATTTTCAAGTGATAGACTTCTTTTAAATCCTGATATGACGATTGATTTAAATGGTATGTTTTGCTTTGTTACAATACCTTTTTCAAGTCCATTTTCTGTACCAACATATAAACATTCTACATTGGAATCTTGTTTTTTCAACTCTTTAATTAGCGCAAGTGCTGGATAAATATGTCCACCAGTACCCCCACCACTAACTAAAATTTTCATAAAGATCCTCCTAAATATCAATACAATATGTAAATTGATAAGTTGTTAAGTAGCTATTATACCACTTTACGTAATTCTTTCTAATTCTTTTTTATAGAAAAATAAAATTGACCGACTCAATTAGAAATTCTAAGTACTTTTTTGATTTATGTCTAATAATTTGACATAAACAAAACTGCGTACTTTTTCCATCGAGTCGGCCCTTTTACGAACGTGCGTGTCTGCTAATATTTAATAATACTCCTACAGCTAATAGCATCAATGTTAGTGATGAACCGCCATAGCTTAAAAACGGTAATGTTATTCCTGTAACAGGCATTAACCCTATAACAACACCAATATTAATCATTACTTGAATGGCAATCATTGAAACGATTCCTACTGCAAGGAATGTACCAAATAAATCAGGCGAACTTAACGCAATTCGGATTCCACGCCATAATAAGAAAGAAAATAATAAAATGACAAATGAACCTCCGATAAAACCTAATTCCTCTGATAAGATTGCAAAAATAAAATCAGTTTGCGGTTCAGGTAAGTACATAAACTTTTGTCTACTTTGACCTAATCCTAGACCAAATAATCCACCTGGACCAATTGCATATAGTGATTGAATAATTTGAAAACCAGTTCCTAGCGGGTCAGACCACGGGTCTAAAAAGGAGGTAATCCTTTTTATTCGGTATGGTGCTGAGGCAATTAATGCTACAAAACCTGCGATTCCAACTAATCCTAATCCCATAAAATGAGATATTCTCGCACCTGCTACAAATATGATAATGACACAAGTACCGACCATTACCGTTCCAGTTCCTAAGTCTGGTTGAAGCATAATTAATCCAAATGCTAAGAACACTAGACCTAATGTTGGCATTAAACCCTTTTTAAATGATGTAATATTTTTTTGATTTTCAGCTAAATATTTTGATAGGAAAACCATCATTCCGAGTTTCATAAATTCGGATGGTTGAATTGAGAAAGCTCCGATTCCAATCCAGCTTCTCGCTCCGCCACGAACTAAACCAACGCCCGGAATTAGGACGAGTACCAACATAATAAAACAAACAATTAGAATTTTTTTTGCGTGGGTCCGAAATAACCAATAATCGATGTTAGATACAATAAACATGCCAATTACTCCAACACCAGCAAATAACAATTGCCGCTTTGCAAAAAAGAACGAATCATGAAACTTATAAGATGCCCATATTGCACTAGCACTATAAACCATAATCATACCGACCGTTAATAATGATAACGTAACGAGAACTAGAATCATGTCAGGACTATTTTTCTTTGTTGGCACTTCTATACACCTCAACTTTTGAATTAAACAAGCCTTACTTTAACTTATGCACTGCTTGTATAAATTTATTACCTCGTTCTTCAAAAGTCTTAAATTGATCCCAACTAGCACATGCAGGCGACAATAAAATGATATCTCCAACTTCTGAATGAGCGAATGCTTCATTTACAGCATCCTCAACATTATCAACCGATTTTACTGCTTTCATTCCTGCTTTTTTTGCTGAGTCAATTAATTTATCTCTCGTTTGACCATATGTAATCATATTTTTCACGTTATTGAAATATGGAATTAGATCATCAAAATCATTCCCGCGATCTAATCCACCTGCAATTAATATTACTGGCTTTTGGAAAGATGAGATGGCTTTTTGCGTAGCCAAGATATTTGTTGCTTTCGAATCATTATAGAATTTTCGTTGTTTGATTTCAGTTACATATTGAAGCCTATGTTCTACTCCTGTGAATGTTGTTAGCACTTGTTCAATCGCTGCATGATCAACATCTAACAGTTTAGCAATTGCTACAGCTGCAAGGATATTTTCTAAATTATGTTTTCCTGGTAAAACAATCTTCTCTACTTCAATGACTTTTTGTTGTTTAAAATAAATCGAGCCTTCTTTAACATAAGCTCCTTCTTCTACAACTTTAGTCGAAGAAAATGGAATGATTGTTGCTTTTGAATGTTTCACCATAGCCATAACATTTTCATCATCAAAATTTACAATTGCAAAATCATCTTCGGTTTGATTTTTGAATATATTTGCTTTCGCTTTAACATATTCTTCTTTCGTACCATGATAATCTAGATGTGCTTCAAATATATTCGTCACCAGTGAAATTTTAGGTTTAAACTCATCAATTCCCATTAATTGAAATGATGATAGCTCTGTTACGATAATATTATTACTTGTCGCTTTTTCTGCTACTTCACATGCAACAGTACCAATATTACCAGCAACTAATGGTTGTTTATTGCCTTGTTCCAATATATTTAGTGCTAATGTAGTCGTAGTCGTTTTCCCATTTGAACCTGTGATTCCAATAAACGGAGCCTCACTTATTAAATAGGCAAGCTCAATTTCTGTATAGATTGGAATATTTCTTTTCTTAGCTTCTATTAATAGAGGATTTGAGTATGGGATACCAGGATTCTTTACAATACAGTACAGTTCATTTTCTAATAGACTTAAAGGATGCTCTCCGCATACTACTTTATATCCTTCATTTTTAAGTTTTTGAGCAATTTCATTTTGTTCAAATGGCGTACGATCGTTAACTGTAACAATTGCGCCTAATTTTTTTAAAAGTTGACTAGCAGCATAACCGCTTTTTGCCATACCCAAAACTAATACATTCTTTTGATTGAAAATCCCCACATTTTTCAATTACATCCACACCTCGATATAGATTCCTAATAAAGCAAACAGTAACCCTACAAACCAAAATGTAACGACAACTCTCCATTCTGACCATCCAGATAATTCATAGTGGTGATGTAGTGGGCTCATTTTGAATACTCTTTTACCAGTTGTTTTAAACGACGCTACTTGAATCATTACAGAAAGGGTTTCAATAACGAATACGCCTCCGATGATCACAAGTAAAATTTCTAAATTCGTAACGATTGCAATTGCAGCTAATGCGCCACCTAAAGCAAGTGAGCCTGTATCACCCATAAAGACCTTTGCAGGATGTGCATTAAATACTAAAAATCCTAAAACTGCACCTACTACAGCAATCGAGAAAATAGCAACATCAAGTTGTTGTAGATTATACGCAAGCACTGCATATGCACCAAATGCAATTGCAGCAGTACCAGAAACTAATCCATCTAATCCATCCGTTAAATTAACAGCATTAGAAGTTCCAACTAACATGAAGATGATTAATAATGCATAAATAAATCCTAAATCAATTTCATATCCTGTACCTGGAATTGCTACTGAAGTAGATACTCCTGTTGATTTAATAGCAAAAAATACAATAATTGATACGATTACCTGACAGATAAATTTTTGCTTCGAAGTTAATCCAAGATTTCTTTTCTTCACTACTTTTATGTAATCGTCTAAAAATCCAATTATACCGAAACAAACAGTTACAAATAGTAAAATAAATGTTCGTGTCGATAATACATCAAAGTACATTGAAATAAAAATTGCAGATAAACTTAATGCAATTAATATGATGATTCCACCCATTGTTGGGGTTCCTGATTTCTTTTTATGAGATTTTGGACCTTCATCACGAATACTCTGTCCAAATTTAAGTTTTCTTAAGTACGGTATAAAAATAGGCGATAAAATGACTGCAATGATAAATGCTGTAATCATAGCAACTAAAATTGACGGTTCTAGCATTATACGCCCTCCTTTCCAAATCACTTTCTTTATTATGTAATAGTTTAATTCTTTTATATAGAATTATTTATTAATTAAATGTTTTTTGGCATTACAAAAAAGAGGACATTATCCTCTTCTTTGCAAAATAGCCTCTTTAGCTTCTTCAACATCATCAAAATGAGATACATTCGTTCCAACAATTTGATATGTTTCATGCCCTTTACCAGCAATAACAATAATATCATGTTTTTTAGCATTCTCAATCGCAAATGTAATTGCTTTTTTACGATCTTCTATTACCGTTATATTATTATGCTCCAAACCGAATTTCATGTCTTCTAAAATTAAAATTGGGTCCTCTGTTCTAGGATTATCTGATGTGAAAATAGCTTGGGTAGAAAGGTCCGCTGCAATTTTCCCCATTAATGGACGTTTTGTACGATCTCGATCGCCACCACAACCAACAACGGTATACACATCATTTTTTGCAAATTGCTTAACAGTTTTTAATACATTTTCTAAACTGTCTGGCGTATGAGCATAATCTACAATAACAGTAAAATCTTGACCTGCATTTACAGATTGGAAACGACCAGGAACACCATCTAATGTAGCGATTGCTTCCAGAATTGTTTCAACTTTAATGTCTAAAGCAATACCTGCACCAATTGCTGCTAACACATTATATACATTGAAAGTACCAATTAATTTCATTTCGACTACATATTGTTGATGTAAGAAATGTAGGACAAATCTAGTTCCTGAGTTTGTTAATTCAATCTCATCTGCGAATAAATCATAGTCCTTATTTAATCCATAAGTTAATATATTCGCTTGAGTATTCGTCATATATTCTTTAGAAGCTTCATCATCACCGTTTAAAATAGCGAACTTTCTCTTTTCAGAAGAAAAGCTATTTCCCAATTGTGAAAATAAAAGTCCTTTTGCTTTTTTATATTCATCCATCGATCCATGGTAATCTAAATGATCCTGCGAAAGATTCGTAAATACCGCAATATCATATTCACAGCCATGAACTCGACCTAAATGTAATGCATGAGATGATACTTCCATAACTGCTGTATCAACTTTTGCGTCTACCATTTTTGCAAACATTGATTGTAGTGTTAGACTATCTGGTGTCGTATTTTTCGTTTCATATACTTCATCCCCAATTTTCATTCCAATTGTTCCAATAACACCAGTTTTTTGTTGATTGTGTTTAACAATCTCTTCAACAATGTAAGATGTAGTTGTTTTACCATTTGTACCTGTAATACCAACTAAATTTAAATCGTGAGTTGGGTTATGATAAAACGTATTCCCAACAACAGCCATAGAACGAAGCGTATCTTTTACGTAAGCAACAGGTACATTCGCCTCAACTGGTTTTTGTGCCAAAATAGCTACAGCGCCATTTTCTACTGCTTGTTTTACATATTGATGTCCATCAACTGTATAACCATCAATACAAATAAATAAGTATCCTGGTTTTACATTTCGGGAATCCATTTCAACCCCAGTGATTTCTGGATTTTCAGTTGGTGTTTTCACTAAAGGTTGCAATCTTGATAGTAAAGTATGAAGTTTCATAGCAAATCCTTTCATTTGAACTAAATCAATTTTTCTTCTTTGATTTAGTTTCTTCTTTCGTTCCTAAATAAATTCTGATTTTAGAGCCTTCTTTTAGCTTAACACCAGCTTTAGGTGCTTGGTCAATGACTATATTGCCACTACCACTATATTCAATAGTAAAAGTATCTAGCAATTGTTGCAAATCTTTTTTCTCTAAACCAATTAAATTTGGTAATTTATATGTTGGTATATCCCCATATACAAATTCTCTTTCAATTTGATTTTTTCTTGGCGGAACGCCTAAAACCTGCATACTATCACGAATAATATTTCCTACGATTGGCGCTGCTACAACACCACCGAATTGTACTGTTCCCTTTGGATTATCTACCGCAATATAAACCACGATTTGTGGATCATCTGCTGGGGCAAACCCAATAAATGAAACAATAAAACTATTATCATCATAACGGCCATCTTTTACTTTTTGTGCCGTTCCAGTTTTTCCACCTACGCGATACCCTTCAACGAAGGCTCCTTTACCTGTACCTTGTGCTACTACACTTTCAAGGGCAAGTCTTACTTTTTTAGACGTCTCTGGTGTAATGACTCTTTTTTTAGCAATTGGCGTTTTCCGACTAACAACTTCATTCGTAACTGGATCTACAAACTCTTTTGCAATATAAGGTTGATATAATATACCACCGTTAATTGCCGCAGAAACAGCTGCTACTTGCTGTATTGGCGTTACCGATACACCTTGACCAAAAGCAGTTGTTGCTGCTTCTACCGGCCCTACACGGTCCATACTAAATAAAATTCCAGAACCTTCACCATGTAGATCAATACCTGTTTTTTGGCCAAAACCAAAATTACGAATATATTGGAATAGTCGATCTTCACCTAATCGATTACCTAATTCAACAAACCCTGGGTTACAAGAGTTTTGAACTACCTCTAAAAAAGATTGTGACCCATGTCCGCCTCTTTTCCAGCATCTTAATCTTGCACCGGCAACCTCTGCAGCTCCATCATCATAAAATTGGTCCTTATTTAGATCAACTAATCCTTCATTCAGTGCAGCTGCAAGTGTAATAATCTTAAAAGTAGAACCTGGTTCATAATTTGACCATACCGGTAAATTACGATTATATATTTCTGGAGAAACATTTTTAAAGTTTGATGGATTAAATCCTGGTCTACTACTCATTCCAAGTATTTCACCAGTTTTCGGATTCATCGCGATTCCAATCATCGCATCAGGATTATATTGAGCAGTTGCATTGTTCATTTCTCGTTCTAATATTGTTTGTATTCTAGAGTCAATCGTTAACTTTAAATTAAGCCCATTTACAGGTGGGATGTAATCATCTGCAATATTAGGCATTCTTTGTCCTTTTGCATCTGAATAAAACTGTACACTACCTTTTTCACCACTTAATTGCTTATCATAATAAAGCTCTAATCCGTTCAGACCTTGATTATCGATTCCTGCAAAACCAAGTACATGAGAAAGATAGTTGCCAAATGGATAATATCTTTTTGAATCCTCAGCTATGTAAACGCCTGCTAGGTTTAAATCCCTAATTTCTTTTGCTTTTTCATTTGTAATCTTAATACCTTCTGTACGAATATGTTCCATGCTGGATCTTTTGGTTAAAATTTTATACAGCTTTACCTCGGAGATTTTTAGGATAGGGGCAAGTTTTTTTGTCGCGATTTCTGGATCTTTAATTTGTCTAGGTACGACTAAAACGGATGGAGCACTTTTATTTGTTGCAAGTGCAACACCATTACGGTCTAAGATTTCTCCACGTTTTGGTTCAAATGGAATATCACGACTCCATGAGTTTTTTGCACGCTCAGATAAAACATCACCTAACACAAATTGTACATAACCTAATCTTGTCGCAATAATAGAAAAAATTAATAAACCACCAATAAAAACAAAAAATAAACGTTTACGTACGGTTACATTTGATACTCGCATTTAAACGAACACTCCTCTACTACAATATGTTCGTTTCAATATATGCTTGTACCAAATACAATAGACCTTGAACTAATTCTAGCAATCTAGAATTAGTCCAAGCCTATAAAAAAGTCTACTCTTGTATCTCCACTTTAACTTGTTTATCTTTTTCAACCTTTTCCTGAGGTTTATTTAATTCTACACTTAAAAAGTCACGATCTCTTATTTCTGCATTTTTCTTAATACTTTGACTTGTTATATAACCGGAACCTTTTACTGTAAGCTTTAAATTAAATAAATCACTCAATCGATTCACATCTACTTTAGACCATCCAATAACCGAAGGCATCTTATTTTTGCCATTCGTTCTTAAATAAATTTTAGTTCCCCTTACTACTTGGGTCTTTGAAGTAATTGATTGTCCTGTTACTTCATCACCACTTCCAAGGGAGATCGGTTTTAAGCCTAATGACTTTGCTAAAGACTTTGCTTCATTTAAAGAAAGTCCCTCTAAATCTGGAATTTCAATACTATCTTTATCAACTAATACATTAATATCAGCATTTTCTGCAGGTTCTACTTTCATATACTCAAGTGCACCTTTTGTAACACTTCTAAAAATTTCTGATACTGGGTCGGACCCTAATTCAGTATCTTTTAATTTAGGACGAAGAACTGCTACATAAACAACAAGCTCTGGATCATTTGCAGGAGCCATACCGATGAAAGAAAATAGATTTTCACCATGCCCCTTTATATATTTACCATGATCATCAACAACCTGAGCAGTTCCCGTTTTACCAGCAACTGAATATCCTTTAATTGCATAATTATGTCCAGTACCATTCGGTGACGTTACAACAGTTTCTAATAGTTTTCTTTCATTTTTTGCTGTTTCCGCCGTAATCGGATTACCAGCTACTTCTGAATCATAATCTTTCACTGTTTGACTCGTATCATGATTAACGATTTTATCAATAATATAAGGTTTCATCATTCTTCCATTGTTTGCAATCGAACTGGCAGCCTGAATAATTTGAATAGCAGTTACAGTTGAACCTTGTCCAAAAGCAGTCGTCGTTTTCTCAAGTGGATATTTATATACTAAACGTCCACTTGATTCACCAGGAAGATTAATTCCTGTTTTTTGGGTAAACCCGTAATTTTTATAGTATTGCAAGAAACGCTCTGGACCTAATTTTTCGTTTAATAGAATGGAAATTCCAACGTTAGAAGAACGCTGAATCCCTTCATCAAAGGTAATTGAGCCCCAACCATTTCTATTTACATCATGGACAGTACCTCCACCAGGTACTTTATATCTTCCAGATTGAAAATACTCATGACCATTGTATACTCCTTCATTCATGGAAGCGCCAAGTGTAAATATTTTCATTGTTGAACCAGCTTCAAAAGCATATGAAACGGGGTCATTTGTATAGTTTGTAATATCATTAATATTCGGATCGAAGCTCGGACGATTTCCCATTGCTACGATTTTACCCGTTTTTGGATCAGACACGATCGCCATGATTTTCTCAGGTTCATACTCTTTATCCACTCTAGTCATTGCATCTTCTAGTAAACTCTGAATCTTTGTATCAATCGTTAAATAAATATCATTACCGTTATGTGGTGGATCTACTTTTTCATTTTCGTAAGGAAGGATATTTCCTTTGCGATCACGTAAAAAGCTTTTTTTACCATCCTCTTCGTTCAATTCATCATTTAATGATTTTTCAAGACCCATTTCACCTACTAAATCACCTTTATCATTTGTTGTCGTATAACCAAGTGTATGGGATGCGAACATACCATTTGGATAATATCGTTTTTGTGATGGAGTAAAAACAATACCAGGTAGCTGTAATTTCTCAATTTTTTCTTTCTTGCTTTGAGAAATATTTCTTCCACCTGGTCCTAGTTCAACTTGATATTTTGGTTTCCCTAACATTGATAATAGTTCCGACTCATCTACATCTAAAATAGCCGACAATTGTTTTGCTGTTTTATCTTTATCAACAACATGTCTTTTTATTTTGGAATTTTTAGAAGCACTCGGATCTAGTACTGCAGACACAGTGTATGAAGTTACTTCTTCGGCAAGAGGAACACCATTTGCATCATAAATGGTACCTCTTTTTGCAGGAATTTTTTGTGATGTATTATAATTCTCATCTGCAAATACTTTTAAGTTTCTACCTTCTACTGTGTCTGCTAATTGTAAATAACTAATTCTTGCTATGAGTGAGATAAAAAATGCTATAGTGACAAGAAAAAACCATCGAATTCCTAAATTCGTATACTTATTCTTTTTCTTACTCATAATATGATCTCCTAGTTGCTAGAATCTGTGAACTTCACATTATTACTATCGATCTTTAATCCCAATTCTTTAGCTTTTTGCCAAATTCGGTCATAAGTACTCAGTTCGTCTATTTTCATCTTTAATTCAGAATTATGTTGTTTTTCTTTTGCTACTTCATTTTTCACTTGTTGAATTTTAATATTTGTATCAAAAATTGCAGCTTGTGTTTTTACAATTTTCGTTCCAATAAAGAAGCATGCAAAAATAAATGAAACATAAAGGAACTTTTCAATCGGTGTTACTTTAGATAATTTTTTCGTTTTTACTTTTTTCTTGATAGAAGGTCTAAGTTGCGAATCAGTAACTTGTTTTTGTTGTAACTTTCTTGCCAAATTACTCATTGTATTCCCTCCTTATAATTTTTCAGCTACTCTTAATTTTGCAGATCTTGCTCTTTTATTTGCTTCTAATTCTTCATCAGTTGGTAATAATGGTTTACGGGTAATAAGCTTATATTTCGGCTTAAACTCATCTGGAATAATCGGTAATCCAGGTGGTAAAGGTGGAAGAGAGCTCGCCTCTTTAAAAATAGTTTTACAAATTCGATCCTCTAAAGAATGGAATGTAATGACACTAATTCTTCCAGTTGGTTTTATCAGTGTGAGTGCATCCTTAAGCGCTTCTTCAAATACACCAAGTTCATCATTTACAGCAATTCTAATTGCTTGGAAAATCCTTTTTGCTGGATGACCACCCGTACGTCTAGCAGGAGCAGGGATTGCATCCTTTATAATTTCAACTAATTCAAACGTAGTTTCAATTGGTTTTTTAGCACGCAATTCTTCAATTTTTCTAGCAACCTGTTTTGAGAATTTTTCCTCTCCATATCGGAAGAAAATTTTAACAAGTTGTTCATATGGCCAATCATTTACAACCTCGTAAGCTGATAATGTTTGTTCTTGATTCATTCTCATATCTAGTGGTGCATCTTGATGAAAACTAAAACCACGCTCTGCAACATCTAATTGTGGTGATGAAACTCCTAAATCAAATAAAATTCCATCAACTTCATAAATCCCTAAATGATGAAGCTCTTCTTTTATATGTTTAAAATTACTTTTTACGATTGTTAATTGATTTTCATACTCTTTTAAACGTTCTTTCGCATGTCTAATTGCAGTCTCATCTTGATCAAACGCAATTAACCTTCCATTAGAAGATAACTGTGATAGTAAGTATTCACTATGACCTCCACCGCCAAGTGTACAGTCTACATAAATACCATCTTTTTTTATATCTAAAGAATCAACAGTTTCTCTTAATAAAACCGTAATATGCTCAAACATGTTGCTCACCTCAATCTTAAATGTAAAAGCGTCACGCTTATGCTCCCTCGAGTGGGGAAGACGCTAAACGAACTAGGACTTACGATTTTTGGTTTATAGGTCAAATCCAATTAAATTTTCAGCTAGTTCTCCAAATGACTCCTCAGACTCATTCATATATGTATTCCAAGTTGTTTGATCCCAAATCTCAATTCGATTTGTTACACCAACTACTACGCATTCTTTTTCCAATTTTGCATATCCACGCAATGTAGGTGCAATATTAATTCTCCCCATCTTATCCATCTCACATTCCATAGCTCCAGAGAAGAAAAAACGAGTAAATGCCCTTGCGTCTTTTTTTGTTAGTGGTAGTGTACGCAGTTTGTCTTCAATTACACTCCATTCAGCCATTGAATAGCCAAATAAGCATTGATCCAACCCTCTTGTTACGATGAAGGTTTCACCAAGCTTGTCTCGAAATTTGGAAGGAATAATAAGACGTCCTTTTACATCGATATTATGTTGATATTCACCGATAAACATCCTTCCCCCCCACTTTCTAACACAAACTTACCACATTCCCCCACTTCTTACCACCTTTTCTATGAAATTCTTTAAAAAAACGAAAAATCCTGCTATATACATAGCAGGATCGAATTATTTTCTATTTAAAGTTCGACGACTTGATGAGCATAATCCCAAGATAACGGTAACTCACATAGTTGGTGAACAAAGTCCGGACCATATTTATTTATATAATAATAAATATTAAGTACTCGTTCTTGTGGCCTTCCAATTGGCGAAATGGAATGAATAATTCTATTCCATTTTGCAATTTGTTCTTCATGTCGTTTTAGGATTGATTCTTCAATTTTTCGTTCTAAAAGTAATATTTGTTCTTCTATTTTCAAATAATTCTTTTTAGAAAAGTCATTTAAATTAGGAGCCACTTCTTTTGTTACCTCTTGAAGCGGTTCATGTAATTCCAACAATGCTTTTCTACTTTGTTCGAAGACATTTTTATAGTCAACACTGATTTGTGCTTTTACCCATGATTTTTTCTTCTCCTCAAGTGAATCTTGAAGTGATTCAGTAATATCTAGAGAAAAGTCTTCCATAGAAGATACAATATTTCGTTCGAAGATCGTAAACATATGCCTTAAAAAGACAGGAGGCATCTCTAAATCAAATACTTCAAAAATACCTTTTAACTCAGCCCAGTACGCGATTTCACCAGGTCCACCAACAAATGCAAGCGTAGGGAATAAATATTCCTGCATAATTGGGCGCGTCACAACATTATTGCTGAGTGACGTAGGTTGTTCGATTGCTAATTTAAGGAGCTCATCCTGCGTAAATTGATAGCTTTTGTTCTTTGTTTGAATAACGCCTTCATTTTCTCCTACTTCCAGCAATTGTCTACCTTCTTTACTATGGTAAAAAAGATGAATGCACTGTTCAGAAATTTGAAGTGTTTCTTGGTATCCTGATTTAATCAATTTACTTTTCGTATCTTTTAGTACACTTCTTACGATATCTTGTTTTGAAACCATTTTTTCGAACATTAAACCTTCTAACGCTCTTACGTTTGGATCATCTGCATCAATTAAAACTAAACCTTCTTTTGCAAACAATTTAAATAATAGCTTTGCAAAGAAATCAACAAAAGTAACAGATTCCTCAAGCGTCTTGTTCAGGTCATGTAAAAGATCATTTGTATAATTCGTTTCTTCAAACGTCTTTACGATTTTCTGAATCCAATTTTTCATTTCCTTCTGATCAAGCTTTGTTTTTGTAGCTGAGAAAGTATGAGTATCTTTTTGATAGTAGGTTTGTTTTTTGACTTCATGATCATCACTGGTGTGGATATGGTTTATCTCATCAATATCGTGATCTTCTCCAGCTATCCAAAAAACAGGCACAACCGAAATATTAAATTCATCTTCATATTTTTTCGCTAATTGTATGATCGAAATTATTTTATGTATCGTGTATAAAGGTCCAGTTAACAATCCAGCCTGTTGACCACCAATTACAACAAACGTATCTTCATTTCGCAACTTTTTCATATTTTCCTGTGATTCAATACTAGCATGATGTTTTTGATGGAAAAGTTCTAATGCATCTACTAGACCTTGACGATTATATGATCGGTTCATTACATTTTTAATTCTGAATTCCATTTCTTCTTTTTCCAAAGGATTTGCACCAAAGAAAGAAGAAATCGACTCTTTTCCATTTAAAAAATCATTCAACAATTTATTTTGACCCGCTAAATGGACTTTACTAATTTGCATTAAGAACTTCCTCTCTCGTTCTCCAATTAAGCAATATATTCAGATATGCTCAAAGTCAGACCTGTTAACAAGGTGATACAATGAAGGATAAAAAACAAAATAAAGGAAATCCTCCAAAAACCTTTTATAAGCTTAAAAAATCGAATATCTCTTTTTGCTTTCCATTGAAGAATAATACTAATAAATAAGATAATTAATAATAGATTAATCAAAATCCAACCAGTCGCTGTTGGAAAAAACATGTTTAACATAAAATAAAAAGAACTAATATATAGAATTGTAGTGAAATCTAATGTAAAAAGCAAAAGTTTACGCTTATTATGCTTAAAAAAAAGTTTTAGAAACATATAGATAAAGATTGTTGAAACGATTGGAAATTCAATTAAAAATGAAATAAAGAAAATGAAAAATTTTCCCAATAAGAATTACCCCTTTTTCTTCTCAAGTCCTTTAATTACATTGTACACAAGTTCGATCGTTGGAACATTTATTTTTTTTTGAATTGCAAGATTCTTTACATAACCAAGCATGCTTTCAATCTCAGTCTCTCTGCCATAGTAAAGATCTCGATTCATTGATGAGTAATTCATTGATGTTTTTTCACAGATTTCTATTACTTTCTGCCATTCTACTTCTTCATTTAATTGTAAAACTCTTGCAACTTCATTAAATAATAACTTACTA
>NZ_JBALMS010000100.1:0-17506 GCF_036962205.1 Bacillus sp. JJ664
ACTCAACTGTTTTTCCATCAACATTGTATCTGATTACTTTACAGTGAATCTTTATTGAATCGTATTCTGGATGCTCCATCATAAAAGAATAGTTATTCAACAAAGTCCTTGAACCATAGATAATTTCTTTATGTAGCCATTGTGTATTCCATTTATTAAATTTAATTGCTAGTCCATACCATTGCTTATCTCTAATTAAACTCAATTCGTCTTTTGTTAAAGTTTTAATGACAGTTGATTCTTTTTTACTCTGTTGAACAAAAAGTTTGTTTATCGAACTTCCTAATTTGCTGAAATTCACAACGATCAATAAAAAAACAATAAATAAAGCCATTTTATGACTAGTTCTAAGTTTCTTTCTTCTTTCTACCACTTCCATAACTAGGTACACTCCCACAACATAAATCCTATTTTATAGATATTAAATAATAAAGGTGGATAATCCTTTTTATGGAACAAATTATGGTACTTATGGAACATTTGACTTTACTGTAATAAAAAAGTTGACTAATACATTTTTTAATGACATGGGTTTGCCATATTTTTTTCGTAGGGAATGGAATCACTGGGTAGCTTTTAGCTAGATTTGTTGAAGAAGGTTAAACTAATAAAAAATATAAATTCACACCTATTGCAACTGACGTAACGTCAGGTTATATAATTTACTTGTCGACAATCAAATCGTATGAAATGAGGTGAAAGCATGCTAAAAACCTCTTGGAAAATTGGTGAGCTTGCAAGCCAGTGTGGAATAACAGTAAGAACACTCCATCATTACCACCAAATAGGTCTATTAGTGCCATCTGAATTTACTGATGCTGGTCATAGGCTATATACAAAGGCTGATGTATCAAAACTTCAACAGATATTATCTCTAAAGCAGTTGGGTCTTTCATTAGAAGAAATATTTAACATTCTTATAAATCCTGATTATGATCCAATACTTGTAGTTCAATCTCAACTCGATATCATTAATGAACAGATAAAGTTAAAGGTAAAGCTGCGCAATGAGCTTGAACAGTTGAAATCAATTATGTCATTAAACAAAAATATTAGTGCCGACCAAATATTAAAAATAATGGAGTTGATCCGAATGAATGAAAGTAATTATTTAAAACCAGAGTTAGTAGAGAAGTTGAGAGCTTTACTCGATAGCCTTCCGGAAGAGAAAAAGTTAAAGATGAAAAAGATGCTTCCGCTTGTTGATGCAACAAAAATACAAGCACTACAGAAAATGAATTTAAAATAGAATAGTAACGAATTTAATCTATAAAATGAATCAAAAAAACGGGACGAAAAGTGCACTTTCCATTCCCGTTTTTTGCTAGTAGGACGATCAGGAAGTGTATTAGCTAGAATAATATATATGATTAAATTTGCGATTTTGCTTCATAAAAAAACCTCATTTTAAAGTTTCAAATGAGGTTTTTCTAGTTATAAATATTGATTTATTATTGTCTTCACAATACCAAAGTACTCACGAATGAAGTAATTAATTCTAACTAAAATAGGAGATTTCCCTCCTAATCCAAAACTCTCCAAACCTAACTCTTTACCAATCATTTTAGCTCTTACTATGTGATAATCATTTGTGACAATTAATACAGTTGGTTCTGTAACGCCTAATTGTTTAATGATCTGTTTTGAAAATTTAAGATTTTCATATGTTGTAGTTGATTCACTTTCATAATATATTCGGTTTTCTGCAATTCCTTTATTGGTTAAATACCTTCCCATAGCCTTAGCTTCAGAAATCGTTTCCCCTTCACCTTGACCACCTGAAACAATTACTGGTAGATTCTTATTCTTTAATAAAAATTGTTTTCCTGCTTCTAATCTAGTTTCTAGAGTCTTCGAGGGAATGTCCCCATGTAGCCCAGCCCCAAGTATAATTACAAAGTCAATATTTTTAGAATCAACCTTCTTACTTGCTTTAGCCTCTAAAATGATGAAAGATTCTATTATGAAAAAAGAAATTAGAAATATACTATAAATTACTGCGGTAATCTGACTAATCACCTTAAACATTCGATTTCCTGATATTTTAGCTTTTTTTAAAAATGTTAAAATTAGAAACAAAACTGAGAAGTTACCTATTACAAATAACACACCAAAACTATTTCCAAATACTGCTAGTAAAGCCATCATTATTAAAAAAATTAATAGATAGATCGTTTTACTCTGTTTAATTCCTCTTATTAAAAATTCCATTCATTACCTCATCCCATATGTACATTCTATAGCTGTTAATCTTTTTTATTTTACCAACTTACAGCTTAAAATTATAGGAAATCGTTATATATTTTCTATTTACTTTCATGGAAATTGAATAGGAAATTTCTTTTAAAGAAAATATGGATTTTCTAAATCATCATTATTAATGACTACATCCGCTGTTATTTGAGGTAAATGCTCCTCTAAATACATTCTAGAAGCAGCATGATACCTATTAATAAACATTTCTTCTGCTTTATCATAGCTTCCAAAATTTCCTTCTTCTCTTCTAGCCCCTCTTTTTCTAGCCATTTCAAAATCAGTATGAATAAATATTTTATAATCAAATAGATCGCTAAGCTCCTTTTTGAATAGGAAAGTACCATCAATAATAAAAATCGAATTTTGATTAGCTACTTTTGATTCCGTGCTTACAAATTCGTCTTTTTCTAAATCTAAAGACATTGTTTGATAATGAAGGTTTCCCTCTTGCCCTAATGGAATTAGAAGTTTTTGCTTAAACGAATGATAATCGTGAGCATCCTCGTAATAACCAATAGCTGATTCCTTACCTTGTCTATATCGTACCTCTCTTGGATTATGGAAATGATCTATGCTTGTCCTAACCACATCCATCTTTCTAAGTTGGAGTTCCTCCATCAGTTCATTCGCAAGTGTGGTCTTTCCTGAAGCTGTTATCCCGCTAACTCCTACTCTAAGAGGATGAGATAATTTTAAATGTAAAATTCTATTAGCTAATTCCGAAATTAATTCATTTCTTAACATATATACCCCACTTTCAAATCATATTCTATTTATTACTTTTCAATTTAAAATAGAAATATCCTTTTTCAATTAGCCATTCATCTAGTACAAGAAAAAAGAGTAACGAAAGGAGTCGATCATTGTTTGACAAACGAATGCGTTAATTCAATGCTATAAGAATTTCAATTTACCGTTATCGTTTTGAGACCTGATGATTGGATAAAATGGTAGAAAATTACATAATGTTCTATAACAATAAACTTTTTCAAAAAAAAAACCTTAGCCCTACGAAATATAGGGCTAAGGCGTTTTGATTATTAACTTTATACGAATAAACTTAGTAATAGAATAAATCCTAATCCACAAACTGAAATAATTGTCTCTAGTAAAGTCCAAGTTGCGAAAGTTTCTTTCATACTTAATCCAAAATACTCTTTAAACATCCAGAAACCTGCGTCATTAACGTGTGATGCTATTAAGCTACCAGCACCTGTTGCAAGAACGACTAAAGCAAGGTTTACATCTGTTTGACCTAGCATTGGGATCACTAAACCTGCAGTTGTTAAAGCTGCAACAGTTGCAGAACCTAATGAAATTCGTAATATTGCCGCGATGATCCATGCTAGTAAAATCGGCGATATTGAAGTGCCGTTGAATAACTCGGCTACATAGTCACCTACACCACCATTTATTAAAACTTGT
The DNA here is from genome assembly GCF_036962205.1 of Bacillus sp. JJ664. Classification (NCBI taxonomy): domain Bacteria; kingdom Bacillati; phylum Bacillota; class Bacilli; order Caryophanales; family Bacillaceae; genus Bacillus; species Bacillus sp. JJ664. Next base: position 3,682 of record NZ_JBALMS010000100.1, read on the forward strand.
TTGAAGGCACCGCCGCCTCCGATGATTAATAACATCATACCAATATGTGTAATGGCCGTTGTACAAGAATCCATCACTTCTTTAATTGGTATTTTTCTAGCCAATCCCATTGTATAGATTGCAACTAGTAATGAAATGACCATTGCAGTACCGGCATTACCAATTAAGCGGATCGCCACTATTAAGCTTGTATCTTCAAATCCCATTGTTTTTTGCAGTAAAGTAATAATTGTTGCAATTGACATTAAAATAACAGGTAGTAAAGCAGTAAACACACTGATTCCAAAACCAGGAGTTTCTTCAAGTTTAAATGTTTTCTGTTCACCTAAAGAGGCAATATTCCCCATTTTAGTGAAAGATGCAGGTACTAGTTTTTTAGCAAGCTTTGTAAATAAAGGACCAGCGATAATCACTGTTGGAATCGCAATAATAAAACCATAAAGTAATACTTCACCAAGATTTGCACCATATTCACCTGCGATTACAGTTGGACCTGGGTGTGGCGGTAAGAAACCATGTGTTACAGATAATGCTGCCGCCATTGGAATTCCTAGATATAAAATAGAAACTTTTAATTGTCTTGAAATTGCAAATACGATTGGAATTAATAATACTAATCCTACTTCAAAGAATAAAGCAACCCCGATAATGAATGAAGCAGCAACTACTGCCCATTGAATATTCTTTTCACCGAATTTGTTAACAAGCGTCATTGCAATACGTTGTGCGCCACCAGAATCTGCGATCAACTTACCAAGCATTGCACCAAGTCCGAAGATCAGTGCTAAATGACCAAGAGTTGCCCCTAATCCAGCCTCTATTGTAGTGACAATATCGTCTGGTTTCATTCCAAGTGCTAATGCAACACCAAATGAAACGATAATTAACGAGATAAACGTGTTCAATCTTAACCCCATAATTAAAATAAGTAATGCTACAATTCCTATGGCTACAATAACCAATGGCATGATAATTCCCCCCGAAAATTTATTTATATTTATTAATTAAACCTCTTTGATAATTAGCAATCCTTGTATAATCTGCCTCTAATACTCTTGATAAGTTTATAAAAATTGGCAGTAACTGTCTGTACTCTTCTGCTGCGTCTTCCTTAGGCAAATGTTTATGAGTACTACCGACCATTTCAGAAACTACTTCAAAAGAATCAATTTCCCCTATTGCATAAAGACCTAAAATGCACGCACCTAGACAAGAACTTTCATAGCTTTCTGGTACAACAACTTCTAGGTCAAAAATATCTGACATCATTTGACGCCACACATCTGACCTTGCAAATCCACCCGTTGCTTGAATTCGAGTAACCTGACCTTCCATGCATTCAATTAAAGCTAAAAATACCGTGTATAAATTGTAAATTACACCTTCAAGTGCAGAGCGAATCATATGCTCCTTCTTATGCGCCATCGTCAAGCCGAAAAACGAGCCGCGAACATCAGGATTCCATAATGGTGCACGTTCACCCGCTAAGTAAGGATGGAATAATAACCCATCTGCTCCTGGTTTTACACCTTCAGCGATCTTTGTCAGTACTTCATATGGATCAATGCCTAGTCTTTTTGCGGTTTCTACTTCTGACGCGGCAAATTCATCTCGAATCCAACGAAAAATCATCCCACCATTGTTTACTGGTCCACCAATAACCCAATGTTTTTCCGTTAATGCGTAGCAAAATATTCGGCCTTTTTCATCTGTTTGTGGTTTGTCAATAATGGTTCGAATTGCCCCACTTGTCCCTATTGTGACTGCAATTTCTCCTTTTCGAATCGCATTCACACCAAGATTCGAAAGTACTCCATCACTTGCACCAATTACAAATGAAGTTTGTGGATCAATCCCCATTTGTTTAGCCATATCAGGATTACAGTTTGTATAAATATCAGTTGTAGGTACAAGCTTTGATAGTTGTTCAGATGTGATTCCCGAAATCTTTAAGGCTTCCTCATCCCAATCTAGTGTTTTAAGATTCATCATGCCCATGGCTGAAGCAAGTGAATGGTCAACAACATATTGGTCAAATAATTTTTTAAATATATATTCTTTAATCCCGATATATTTTTTCGCTTTGTTTGCAATCTCTGGTCGTTCATTCACAATCCAAGTAATCTTGCTTAAAGGTGACATTGGGTGAATCGGTGTTCCTGTTCGTTTATAGATTTCATGACCGTTCAATTCATCTTTAATTTTATGCGTCCAGGCTTCACTACGATTATCTGCCCAAGTAATACAAGGCGTTAGCGGCTGATCATTTTCATCCATAACAATCAGGCTATGCATCGCACTGCTAAAAGAAATAAACGAAATCTCTTTTTGTGGATGTTGTTTCATGATTCTAGAAATCGCTTGTATTACTGCTGAAAAAATCTCCTCAGGGTCTTGTTCAGCTGTCGAAATATCAGGTGTGTAGAGTGGGTAACCGATATTCTCTTGTTGGATAACTTTGCCTTTTTTACTAAATAACACGGCTTTTGTGCTTGTCGTACCGATGTCTAACCCTAACATATAGCTATTCATTTTTCTTGGTCTACTCCTTTAGAAAGCATTTGTTGTGACCTCCAAAGGTCTTCTACTTTTCCTTGTACATCATCAAAGTTTTGATGTAATGATTGAATCATAAGGTCTCTATTCTTTGTTGCGATTGCTTCAATATAAAGTTGATGATTCTCAACTATGCGTGGAAAGTCCTCGTATCGTTCCTCGAAACGAACACGCATTGATAAAAGGATAAACGCTTCCATTACCGGTTTAGCATTATTCCAGATCATCGTGATGTAGGAATGATTAATCCCTCGAATAATCGTTTCATGAAATAAAACATCTTGAAATGAAAACTCATCGGCATCTTGATATTTTATAGCCACTTTCATCATTTCGAGAATTTTACTCAGTTCCATTACTAATTCTTTTGTATCTAATTTTACTAATCGCTCAAATACAAACGTTTCAATCAGTAATCGGACATCATAAATTTCTTCTATTTCTTTATCTGTTAATCCAATAACTACTGCACCCATTCGCTCTAAACGAATCAAATTTTCAGATGCTAGTGTTTTTAAAGCTTCTCGAATTGGTGAACGACTCACCTCAAAATCGGCAGCCAATTTATTCTCCGATAAAGTGGTACCGCTTTCAATCAACCCTGAAATAATCTGCATTCTTAACTCATATGTTACGCGATCGCCAGCCGAAGCTTTTGAAAGCCATTTTGCAGGATATAAATAATGGTTTGATTCTTTCATTTGTTCACCCTCTTGTTAATACTAGTATACTTGTATACAAGTATTATATTATTTATTTCTAAAAATGCAAGCGCTTTATTTCAATTTACACAACTTGATCAGAATATTTATACATTATTCTTTCATAATTTTCTAAAAGTATCCCAAACAGAGAGAGTTTAATTAATATAAAACTTTATCTTTAATGTATGAATCTGGTACTAAAAAAACTAAATAATAATAGATTGTCTAATGGCATCACTAGATGAAAAAGTTTCATTTTACACTTTTTCATTCGAATTCAGTTAAAAAGACTAATTCATAAATTCATGAATCAGTCTTATTCTTTTCTATTTTCATTCAGGTTATGAATCAACTTTTTTATCATTTTCCTAGTTCTTCCAGAAAACTATATCACTAAATTTACTATATGCATTAAAAGACTACATAAAAGTAGTCCATTCTCGCTCAATTCATGCATGCGTTAGAACAGTATTTCAGCTCCATGACTTAATAATCACTAAAGTAATATAAATTCTGTTTGTTCCGATTGTACTATGGAGTTAAAACAAACCAGTAATCACTGAATGAAGTGAAATACCTTTCTCTCTGATTACCGTTAACTTTGATCATAAATATTGTAGTTATTTCTCCCCTATATAACACAAAATATTATTATCATATTTGTAAACTTTAAAGGTTTCAAAAAGTCAATCTCCCACGTAGAGACTGACTTTTATTTTCTTGTTTAACTACAATTTCTTATTGAACCATTTTGCCAATTAGAGAAATTTAAAAACTACTAAACACTCGATCTTGTTGTTCTACTAACTAATGCTTTAGTTAAATAAAAAATGTACTTTGTAGACTTTTAATGAATTTTAAACAAAGAAATAGTCACTCATCATTGAGTGGCTATTTCTTTAACGATTTCGATAAATTTTTTACTTATATTAGTAAGTTTTTTGTTTTTTGGATAGATTACCCACAAATCTTTAAAAACATATTCATTATTTTCTTTGTAAGGTATAGATTTTAAAGTCCCACTAATAATGTCCGGATGAAACTTGGCACCTGACTCATGAGAATATACAAATACATTATGTTCTCTAACTGCCTCTGTAAGAATACTCATACTGTTTGTTGTCACCTTGATTTTATTTTTATTCGATTTAATTAACTTAGAATAATAATAATCAGAATAAATTGTATAGCACGCAGTTTCCATATTTAATACATCAGCTTGTGTTACGTACTCTAAATCATATAGAGGGGAGTGTTTTCCTACAATAACATGAACACGATCAGTCCTAATTAAATCATGGTTAATATTTTTTTCATTCTCTAATATCTCTAAATCTTGAGGAAAAAAACAAAAATCATATTCAGTGTGTTTAATTGTTTCCATTATTTGTGGTGGAACTTTTTCCTCGATATCAATTGTTACATTAAGATGCTCAATATTATTTCTGTTCAATGCCCGTTGAAGGACAGATGCGAAAGTAGGAGCAGCTATTATTTTCAAATGAATCTTTTTGTTATTTTTATAATCAAACAGCTCTTCATTTAGCTTACTGATAATTTGTAAGACTTCAATAGCTCTATTAATTAAAATATTTCCTTCTTCTGTAGGAACTGTCCCTTTTCTAGAACGGTTAAAAATTGTTATTCCTAATTCATTCTCTAGATGGGAGATAGATTGACTAAGTCCCGAACTTGTAATATGCAATTTTTCTGCAGCTTTATTTATAGATTTCTCGCTTGCAACTTTCACGATATATTCCATTTGCTCAATATTCATAAATTCTCCTTGAATAATAGTTCACACAAATATTTTTTCTTGCAATTTAAACTATATACAATCTAGTAGTAAAAACTGCTGTATTTCATAATGAATCATCCCGTGGGCAGTTAAATTAGGAGCAGGTTAATCTACTAAGTAGTACGACTATACTGTGAAGTACTTATTATACGATCCTGCCCAAAAAAATGGACTACCGAAGTAGCCCATCGTTGTTCAACTACACCATTACCTTAGTTGAACAATAGCATTTCATCTATTCTTAAAGACATTAAATATTGAATAACAGGTCCTACCACGACTATACCAAAAATAAAAGCACCAATTTTCATTTTTTTAGACAATTTCAAAGAATCATTTAGTTTATAAATAATGTAAGCAATTAATGCCCCAAAAAATGAACTTACTATGCCACGCTTTATAATTACGATAAGGTAATCAAATACTTTTAAAAATTTAAGCTCATCTCCATTATCCGTTGTAATGATTTCATAATGTTCAATAAATAAAATAGCAATTGCAATACCAATTAAAAAGCCATAAAAGAAGCCTTTTCTAATAACTTTTTCCAAATTTATTCCCCCAAGATGTCTTTATATATCAATTATTATAACAGTTCTTAACTGAATATAAATAGAATGCGAAAATGAAAAACGTATGTGTTACATACATTTACACGACGGTTATTGGCAATAAAAAATAGCTCTTCGATTGAAGAGCTTATTTTATTGCTTTTTTATAACGTTCCATCAGTTTTACTTTTGTGCTGACTGTGTTGAAACCTGCCATGTAACACCAAATTTATCTAATACTTGACCGTATAGAGGACTCCAAAAAGTTTCGTGTAATGAAATGATGACATTACCACCATCTTGTAATTTGCCGAATACTTCTTTGGTTGTTTCAACATCACTTATTAAAATAGATAAAGTGGTTTAATCACCAATTTGATAAGGGATACCTGTAAATGTGTCAGAAATCATTAAATCTGTTGAGCCAACTTTGAAATGTGCATGTTAGATACGATTTTATTCTTCATCAGATAAATTTGGATTTTCTTCCCCAGGAATGTCGCCAAATCTTTGAAGAATAAGAGTCTTTGTATTGAATGCATTTTCATAAAACGAAACTATTATTTTTTAAATCTACCAGGTATATATTTTTCACTTGCTTTAAAGTTATAAACTGGTTTAATAAAGCAAGCAATCTCAGATGTTTCTTCAATTTTTTCTAAAATTTCATTCATTGGCTTGTAAGCCATTGGCGCTTCATCAAGCGTTTCTTCAGAAACTGATGTTGTCCAGACACCCTGCATAGATTTATGGAAGTCATCCATGTCTAAGGTTTTCATTGCTTTTGTGCGGCTCAAGATGCGCCCTGCTCCATGTGGCGCTGAAAAATTCCAATCCTCATTACCTTTACCCACCGCCAAAATTGATCCATCTCTCATATTGATGGGAATAATCAGTCGTTCTCCTTTTTGCGCAGAAACTGCCCCTTTTCGTAAAATCAAATTCTCTGTATCAATATAATTGTGCACTGTATCGAAGCGGTCCATCTCCTCAAATCCCATATTCTCTACGATCGCTCTTGCGATTTCTTCGCGGTTAGCTTTTGCGAATGCTTGTGCTAATTTCATGTCGTGTAAATAATTATGGAAGTCCTCGCCTTCTAAATAAGCTAAATCATTTGGAATCACTGGATTTATTTCTTTGTAACTTTTAATTGCTGTTTGGATTTCCTTTTCTCGTTTCTCAGCTTTTAATTGTTCAATAATTTCGGTTAAATCATGAGTACGAAGTTTTGAGATGGCTACTTTTTGATAGTATGTTGCAATCTTTGCCCCAACATAACGGCTGCCAGTATGTATCGTTAAATAATGGCGTCCATCGGAATCAACAGATACTTCGATAAAGTGATTGCCACCGCCTAGTGTTCCCAAGCTATATTGACTTTTATTCTGGCTCAGTATGTGCTTAGCTTTAAACTCTTGAGTAGATGGAAAATTCGTGTTAATCAATCTTGCCGTCTCATCTGTATGGAGCTCATGTCCACTTGGGACGTATGTTCGAATGACGTGATCAAGCTTATTAAAATCAACATAATTATCTTGAAGCTTGACAGTAAGGACACCGCAACCAACATCGACACCAACTAGGTTAGGCACTACCTTATCTTTTAACTGTATGGTCGTACCGATCACACAGCCTTTTCCAGCATGATAGTCTGGCATGATACTAATCTTTGTATCCTTTAAAAAAGCTTGATTACATAGCTCTTGTATTTGTTCAATCGCTGTTTCCTGCGGATAATTTGAAAATACCTTTGCTTCTGTTTGCGTACCAGTTATAGTTATCACTAGCTTGCCCTCCTCTAAACGCAGATTATCAATAGGCTATCATTTAAAGTACATTCTGACAACGTGTTTCATGCGACAGTATATGAGTAAAAAAACTGTTTGATGATAGTAGTTCCTTTACCTTCCTCAATAGACCATCAATAAAAAAAACTCAACGCATTCAGCGTCAAGAGGCGATTTTATTAATATAATGGTGATTCTACTTGATAAAAAGTGTTGATCATTATTTTTCGAATAACTCATTAAATTGTCTATTTCTTTGCCTACTAGTATATCTATCTTGAAAAATAATACTAAAACTAGCTTCTGAATATCGAATTCAAATGTCTCATTTAGAGCAATTAAATAAGAGTCGCCGAAGCAACTCATGCTATTCAAATACCTCGAAGAATGACAATAACATCCCCTCTGGAATTTATAAACTTGTCAAAATGGAAAGTATGCTTGACATTGTTTTTGTTGCACGATATACTCCCATTACAGAAAGTTAACTTTCCATTAAAATAAGGGGTGAACGCGTTGAACAACCGTTTAGAAGAATTCCGTAAGCAACGCGGAATTAAGCAAGAAGAATTAGCAACGGCTCTTGAAGTCTCAAGACAAACGATCGGTTCACTGGAAAATGGTCGTTATAACCCATCTATCCTATTAGCGTTCAAGATTGCTCGTTTTTTCGGTATGAGTATCGAAGAAATCTTTATTTATGAGGAGGATGAAAAAATATGAAAAAAAATATTTCGATTTATTTTCTTACCGTGGTAGGCGTAGCACTATTTGCAGGTGGTCTGTACTTCATCAAAACTATTGAAAATCCACAAGGTCTGCTACGGGCGTTGCCTTATATCTGTGTTGGGCTTGGCTGTAGTATTTTCGGTCACGGTATGGGAGAAATAATCGTCCGAAGTGCTATGAAGAAAAATCCCACTGCAGCAAAACAGCTAGAGATTGACAAGAAAGATGAACGTAATTTGGCAATCGCCAATCGAGCAAAAGCGAAAGCATATGACATGATGGTTTTTGTATTTGGAGCCTTAATTATTTCATTTTCCTTGATGGATATAGATTTAATATTACTTTTGCTTTTGGTTTTTATATTTGTATTTTTCGTTGGTTATAACACATATTACCGTTTCAAGTACTATAAAGAGATGTAAAAATATTTTATACTTTTTTGATATAACCTAAATTTTGCTCCATTTTCATACTATTTAGGATAGGTTTAACTTACTTATATGGGTACAATTTACTTAAATTTTTGTTATTCCTGTTTAACTAACATTTTATGCTCAAATAAAAAAGAGCCACAAATATAACTCATGGTATTGAACAAAATCGCGTGCGTGCGCTCGTTATAAGGGAGTGTATTTTAATTAAAAAGAGCACATCATCTAGTGATATGCCCTCTTTGATAGAATTCTATGTTATTAGAATAAATGATTTTGTATATAGTTTAAATTCACTTTAGGAGTGAACCTAAAGTGAACCATTTTAGTGATATTTTAATAGTTTAAAAAAGGCATCCATATTAGGATGCCTTTACAATTTATTCAGAATCGGAAATGTAATACTCTGCTTCCCATTCCATTTTATCAAACTTAGTTATATCAGTAGAAAACTCAAATAAAACTTTTTGACCAGGTTTCCAAGTGTTTTCATAATAACTACTTTCTGTACCAATCACGACGCCATTTTTATCTATTAAATTAATAGATATATCAAAGCTGTCTAGGTCAGCACCAGAGGTGTTCTCAACAGTAGCATTATATGTTACCCAATCATACTCTGATTTTACTTTATTGAATTTTATATTGTGGACCATTTCATCAATTTTTTTCTTGATTTCATTTTGTTCGTTTACAAGTTGAGCATTAGTTTTTAAATCCCTGAATTGTTCTTCATTTAATTTAAGACCATACTCGTCTACTAAACTTAACAATGCGGTACTTCTATCGTTATATCCTTTAGTCCACATTTCCTCATTTTTTTCTGAATCAACATTATAATATCTAATAGATTCTTCTTGCGATTTCACACCATTTATGTAATTCTCAGCAATTGCTTTAAGCTTAGGATCTTTGAAATCTTTGTTAAGATACTTGTAAAGATTCTTTTCAAATGAAACCAACTTCTCAAAATGCTCAATATCGTCTTTAGGTTTAATTACCTCTTCTTCAACCTTGTCAGCATAATCCCATCTTTTATCTGTTTCTTTTTCAACATCACTAATAAAAGCTGAATCTATTGTTTTTTCTTCTTTTTTTGAAGTCTCCTTAGTACAACCAACTATTAAAATAAAAGAAAATGAAAATAACAAAAATAAAACTGATTTATTACCTAATAATTTCATAAAAATAAGTCCTTTCAAAACTATGTAAATGCCAATGATGTATTTTTGGTTCTTTTAGTAATACTATTGAACCAAATGTTAGCCATTAATAATTATAACTGAATGTAAGTACATGTCGATAAGAAAATTCAGAACAGGTCTTATTACCTAATGAATAATAGTCCAAAAGAGCAACTTACTTGAGCCACTCTTTTGTCATTTTCTAATTTAGTAAACTGTATTCTTCCACAAACTTTATGGTCCTCACTAATTCAGCATGCTTCTTTCTTATATGACTTGAACTATAATTTAATTGTTCAGCAATTTCTTCAAGAGTAAAGCCATCAATATAATTTAATTTTAATATTAAATTGTCTAATCCTTTAAATGTACTAACTAATTTTATTAGCGATTCTTTTTGTTCTGATTTAAAAGCAATCTTATCCTTAATCCGTTCAATCCGTTCTTCTAAATTTGCTCCTAATGAATCACGTTGCAATTTTATTTGGGATAGGTCACCACTTACCCATCTTTTTAATTCTCTTTCTGATGTTCTAAGTTCAATTCGAGATAGGTTATTTCTTCTTCTAATCTTTGATAGTCCTTTAGCCATTCATACAAAGAACAATCACCTACCTTTAATTTTTTGATATTAATTTAAGCTTATCTGGAAAATACTATAGAAGATCATAAATTTGCACTGGAGAAATAAAATATGAATAAAATATTTTCAACTATACTCTTTATCTGTATTTTGAATGGATGTTCATTCAATCACATTAGGGAACAGGATATTAAAAAATATGGGATACACTATGAATATGATAAATTACACAAAATCGGGATTAACGCCATCACTTATGATGAAGATGGAACTATCCATTTTTATGTTGATAAAGTAACTGCACAGACTAAAGATCAAATAGATAAAGAATTAATTAAAATTTTCGGTCGTAAAATAGATTACATTCTACACGAGCAAAAGCTTGAAAGTATTAATTAGAGATAACACATGATTTAACCTTGTTCACATAGGCTGTTTATCACTGCTCCTGTATTCCAGGAGCTCCCTCTTTTTCTAGAAAAGATTATGAAGAATATCTAAATAAAATTTTAAAATAATTTTGGTCAAATTTTGGTCAAATTTTGGTCATATCAATTCCTCAACTTCCACTATAAATTCCGACCAAAAATAAAAACCCCTCAACGCACTCAGCGTCAAGGGGCGATTTTATTAATATACAGACATGTATTGGTCACGTTCCCAAGGGTGAACTTGAGTACGGAAGATGTCCCATTCGATTTCTTTTGCTTCAACGAAGTGTTCAAATAGGTGTTCGCCTAATGCGTTTACGATTACTTCGTCTGTTTTTAATAACTCAAGTGCTGCTGCTAAAGTTGCAGGAAGGTCGATGATGCCAACTTCTTCGCGCTCTTCTTTAGACATTACGTAGATATTGCGATCTACTGGAGCTGGAGCTTCTAATTTGTTTTTGATTCCGTCTAATCCTGCTGCTAATAATACTGATAATGCTAAGTATGGGTTTGCAGCTGGGTCAACTGAGCGTACTTCTACTCGTGTGCTTAATCCACGAGATGCTGGAATACGGATTAGTGGACTACGGTTTCTTGCAGACCATGCTACGTAACAAGGTGCTTCGTAACCTGGTACTAAACGTTTATAAGAGTTTACAGTTGGGTTTGTTACAGCTGTAAAGTTTGGTGCGTGCTTTAAGATACCAGCGATAAAATGACGAGCTGTTTCACTTAAGCCTTGCTCACCAGACTCATCATAAAATGCATTTTTGCCATTTGTGAATAATGATAAGTTACAGTGCATACCAGATCCGTTTACGCCGAATAATGGTTTTGGCATGAACGTTGCGTGTAAACCGTGTTTACGAGCAATTGTTTTTACAACTAATTTGAATGTTTGAATATCATCACATGCTTTGATTGCACCAGCATATTTGAAATCAATTTCGTGTTGTCCAGGTGCTACTTCATGGTGAGATGCTTCAATTTCGAAGCCCATTTCTTCTAGCTCAAGAACGATATCACGACGACAGTTTTCACCTAAGTCTGTTGGTGCTAAGTCGAAGTAACCGCCACTGTCATTTAATTCAAGTGTTGGTTCACCTTTTTCGTCTAATTTAAATAAGAAGAACTCTGGCTCAGGTCCTAAGTTGAAATCTGTGAAACCTAAAGCTTCCATTTCTTTTAACATACGTTTTAAGTTATTACGAGGATCGCCATTGAATGGAGTGCCATCTGGATTATAAATATCACAGATTAAACGAGCTACTTTTCCTTTTTCAGCAGTCCAAGGGAATACAACCCAAGTATCTAAATCAGGGAATAAATACATATCTGATTCTTCAATACGAACAAACCCTTCAATTGAAGAACCGTCGAACATCATTTTGTTGTCTAATGCTTTTTCAAGCTGACTTACTGGGATCTCAACGTTTTTGATAATTCCAAGTAAATCTGTGAATTGAAGACGTATGTATTTAACATTTTCTTCCTTTGAAATTCTGAAAATATCTTCCTTTGTAAACTTAGCCATTAGTAAAGTTCCCCTTTCGTATGTATCAAACAAAATTAGTCTAACACACTATAAAATAGAAAAGTAGAAGTTTTCCACTTTTCTATTTTTTTATTTAAATTTTTAGTGTCTAGCAGTTTAAATATGTTTCTTTTTCCCATTCTGATACACGCAAACGATATGCATCCCACTCATCTTTTTTGTTTTGTAGGAATGAATAATAAACGTGTTTTCCTAATACTTGCTGTAAAAACTCACTGTTTTCTAATTCTGAATATGCTTCTTGTAAACTACCAGGTAAAGTATCAATCCCTTGTGCTTTACGAGTTACATCATCCATTAAATATAAATTTTCAGCTCGTTCAGTTGGAGGAGTTAAATGTCTCTTAATCCCATCTAAACCTGCGGATAATAAAACAGCTAAAGCTAAGTATGGATTTGCAGATGGGTCTGGATTACGCACTTCAATTCGGGTACCTGCTCCACGAGCAGCTGGGATACGAATTGTACAAGTACGGTTACTGCGAGACCACGCTACATATACTGGTGCTTCATAGCCTGGTACTAACCGCTTATATGAATTAACAGTTGGATTTGTTATTGAAGCATTGGCACGAGCATGTGTTAATACACCTGCAATAAATTGACGCGCTGTTTCAGATAATCCAATTGCATCACTTTCATCATAAAAGGCATTACCATTATCATTTCCTAAGCTCATATGACAATGCATTCCTGAGCCATTTTCTCCAAAAATAGGTTTTGGCATAAATGTTGCCACTAAACCGTGATTTTCAGCAATTTTTCTAACTGTATATTTAAATAATTGAATATGATCAGCAGTTTGTAAGCCTGGTGCATATTTCCAGTCAATTTCATGTTGTCCGATCGCAACTTCGTGATGTAACGCCTCTACTTCTAAGCCTAGACGTTGAAGTGATTTTGTAATCTCACGGCGAATCGCTACAGTTTTATCTAGTGGAGCAACATCAAAATATCCACCATTATCATTTGGTACTAGATTATTTCCTTCTTTACTAAATAAGAAGAATTCTGGCTCTGGTCCTACATTAAATGAAGAAAATCCTTGTTCAGTCGCATGGTCGATTGCACGTCTTAAAACATTTCGAGGGTCACCTTCAAATGGAGTTCCATCTGGGTAATAGACGTCACAAATGAATAATCCTACTTTTTCATCTGTATCAACTTTCCATGTACCGAAGTCTGGAAATAACATCATGTCACTTGCTTCAATTTTTGTGAAACCATTAATACTTGAACCATCAAACATGATTTCATTATTCAGTACTTTTTCAATCTGTGTAATCGGTAATTCTAAATGCTTGAATCCCCCTTCCACATCCGTGAAAAATAATTGAACAAATTCAAGACCATGTTCTTCAACACTGTTTAAAATCGTCTCTTTTTTCATTTATATTTCCCCCTGTATAAATATAAAAGTCAGAATAAACCAGTTTTAAATAATAATTTAATGAAAGAATCTCGACATATCTCCCTGTCTTAGTGATGTTTTGCCTAGCTTACCAGTTTGATA
>NZ_JBALMS010000100.1:17558-36876 GCF_036962205.1 Bacillus sp. JJ664
AGCTTACCAGTTTGATATAACTCCTGGCGCAACATCTTTCTAAGTTGGTCATCTGAAATCGATTTTTCAACAATCACTTGCTGAACAACAGTCTCTTTTGTTTGATCTTGAGCTTTTAAGTGTAGTACTTCTTTAATTCCTGCTAAATTTAAGCCCTGTTCAATAAATTTTTTTATTTCTAATAATCGATCTACATCGTTAAATGAATATAATCTACGTTTACTTTCAGTTCGAGCTGGATGAATTAAATCATGTTCTTCATAATATCTAATTTGTCTTGCTGATAATTCAGTTAACGAAATGACTATTCCAATCGGAAAAAGTGGCATTGAGCGTCTTACTTGATCATTCATAGCAATGCTCCTTTCGTTCATCTATTAGTATTTTATTCCATGTCAGAAAAAGTGTCAACACAATGTTAGGNNTTAAAATCAAAAAAAATCTCCAGTTTATGGAGATTCTTTCTAAATGATTATTTATTTTTTTTAGCAAGGAAAATTGCACCTAATAATAATGCGCCTTTAATAATATCTTGCGCGAAATAAGGAACATTTAACATCGTAAAACCATTTAATAAAATTCCCATTAAACACGCGCCTAAAAAAGTCCCAACAATATTAGGTTTTCCTTTCCCAAACATCGCGATTCCTATATAAGCCGCTGTAATACTATCCATTAATAAAGGTGTACCTGCTGAAACTTGCCCTGTACCTACGCGGCTTGCAAGTAAAATTCCACCTAAGGCTGCAAATAATCCACTAATTACATAAGCATAGACGCGATATTTATTAACCGGCATCGCCGATAGATGAGCAGCAGTTTTATTCCCGCCTATAAAGAAAAATACACGACCCCATGTTGTTTTTTCTAAAAACAAATGAGAAATTAGAATACATACAGCCATGATAATGACAGCCACAGGAATATTAAATAAAGAACCTTGCCCCAAGTATAAGAAGGATGGAATAAAATGACCAGTTGTTACTTCATTATTAATCGTCATGCCTTCATATATAGAAGAACCTTTTGTTAATGTTAATTGTAATCCATTTACTACATACATCATCGCCAATGTCACTAATAAATCTGGTAATTTCCCTTTTGTGATGAATAATCCGTTCGCTAGCCCTATGATTAATCCAATGACAATTGCTACGAGTAATGTAACCCATAATTCTTGCCTTAAAACGATTAAACAATATGCGGCCAAAACCGTACTGATACTTGCTGTTGATCCGACTGATAAATCTAAACCGTCAATGATTAAGCTAAACGTTACACCAATCGCTAATAAAGTAACAATTGAAATTGATCTTAAAATATCTGAAATATTACTATAAGATAAGAAAGAACTAGATGTCATTGAGAAAAATACAATAACAAGTAGTAGAAGCCAAATTGCTCCAAAATCTAAAACGATCCTTTTACCTTGTGTTTGGGCCCACTGAGTCACTTGATTCCCTCCAATAATTCACCTTGCACGATGGTATAGTGTTTATCACCAATAATATTTGCTTCCTCAATGTCATTTGTAAAATAGAAAACACATCCTCCATTTGAACAAAAATCGTCAATAAACTGGAAAATATGTTGTTTTGCGTAAATATCTACACCTTTTAATGGTTCATCTAAAATTAGACAGCGTGTATTTGGTGTAATCCACTTTGCGATGCTAACCTTTTGCTGATTTCCACCACTTAAATGAATCACTTCTTTTTCAGTGTCTTTTGGAAAAATACTTAATGACTGAATAAAAGAGCTTGTTTTTGCGACCTCGAGATGTTTCTTAATCCAACCATGTTCATGAATTGATACATTTTCACGAATTGAATGATGAAGAAAGATTCCTTCTTTTCTTCTGTCTTCTGGCACAAACGCAATCCCTTGATTATTCGCACTGATTGGAGAATGAATTGAAACAGTTTTATTTTCTTTAATCAAATCGTATGATTTTTTGTCTCCCCAAAGCGTTTTTGCTAGTGTAGATTTTTTATTTCCATTTGCACCATAGATGACTATAACTTCACCTTTATTTATTTCCATATTAATAGAAGGTTTAGAATCAACTAGATTGATATGATGGAACTGATAAGCAAGTTCATCATGTAACTTTCTCTTCTTATTAAAAGAAAACGTAGACGAAGACATTTTCTCTAAGATTATTTCGTTTGTAAGAAAAGTAGACTGCGATTGCTGATTGATTTCACCATTTTTTAAAATGACGAGTTCATCACAGTGTGACAAGATCTCTTCAATTGAATGTAATATAACGACAATTGATTTTCCTTGTTTTTTTAGTACCTTTAAAAATGAGAAAAATTGTTCTTTTTCACTTTTTCCTAATGATGAAGTTGGTTCGTCAAACAAAAAGAGCGATGCATCATTTAATAAAGCTTTTGCGATTAAAATCAATTGTTTTTCATATATAGAACAATCATAAACAGTCTTTAAATAGGGTAATGATAAGTTCCAACTAGATAATCTTTGAGTCGCGTACTCAATACTCTTCTTTTTAGAAAAAAATACATGTTTATGTTCACGGTGAATTGCAATCATTAAATTTTCGATGACTGTCAATCCTTGCACTAGTCCCTCATCTACTTCCTGAGGGACATATGCCATCGAGTCAATTTCATTAAATGTAATTGTTCCACTTGTAGGTAAGTGTCTTTTTGCAAGAAGCTTTAATAAAGTACTTTTACCAGCACCATTTAACCCAGCAAATCCAACTACTTTACCAGATTCAACATTCAAATTGATTTCTCTTAGTACTTCTGTGTCTCCATAACTAAACGATACGTTTTCTAGTTGAATAGTCATGTTTATTTCCCTTTCTCTAATTGCTCCATCCATGGTGATGTTGCAGCTGATGTTGGTGTCCAGTTTTTGCTATATTTACTTAAGTCACTCACCTTAATTGGCGTAGTTGGTAAATCCTCTTTTTCTATTAATTTAGGTTCCAATGAGTATATATCCGGTGTTTCTTCACCTGCTATTTTTTGATATAGGAATCTAGATTGAACTTCACCAATTTCTCCTGGATCACTTGCTGCTGATGCAACCCATGGTGAATCAGGTTGTTGGATTAACTGTAAATCTTCATCGCTTAAGTCAATACCATAAACTTTTATTTCTGTACGACCTGCTTGTTGAATTGCTTTTGTTGCACCCTTTGCAAACTCATCCCAAGTTGCAAAAATGGCATCTAGTTCTCCTTTAGAATATTTCTTTAGTAGTGCTTCAACTTGTGCTTGTGTATCCAACATTGTATTGCTACTTGCTTTTCCAAATCTAGCAACCTCTTTAATACCCGGGTATCGTTTATAGAATGCTTCAATCATTACCTTTCTACGATCCATCGGAGTAAACCCACCAACCCAGATTGTTGCGATTTTGCCTTTGCCATTTAAATCTTCAGCTAGGCTTTTTAAGCTTTTCCAAGCTAGACTATAATCATCTTGGTCGATAACTGTTACACCAGGAAGATTTAAATCACTATCAAATGAAACGACAGGTATACCCGCTTCTAATGCTTTTTCCACACCTTTTTCTAATGTTTCTTTACGGCCGTGATCGATTAAAATGCCATCTACCTTTGCATTAACTGCTGTATCTAAATTTGCAGCCATTTTCGCTAAATCATTATCAGCATTGTATACTTGAACTTCTCCACCAAATTTCTCTACCTGTCTTTTTACACCATCAATGTATTGTGAAGAGAATGTTCCGATCGAGAATTCCATTACTAATGCAATCTTTAATTTTTTATTAACTGCTGCTGGTATTTCAACTGCATTATTAGTTGTATTTGTTTTTTTCTCAGTTGTACTTGTCACTTGTGATTTTTGATTCGAAACAGCATTTTGCTCATTCCCACATGCTGTCAATAAGATAGCTGTAATTGATAAAGTTGCAATGATTTTTTTCATTCTTCATTCCCCCATCGTAAAAATGTTTCACGATAATTCCTTGTTACGATTCCTTTTTCTGTAATAATCGCAGTAATTAATTCATTTGGCGTAACATCAAATGCTGGATTTAAGACATCAATACCATCTGGAGCGATTTGTAAATCTCCAATATTTGTCACTTCGCTACGGTCGCGTTGTTCAATCACAATTTCTTTTCCTCTCTCGATTGACAAATCAATCGTTGAAAGTGGAGCTGCTACATAAAATGGGATTTGATAATAATTTGCTAAAATTGCTAATTGTAATGTCCCTATTTTATTTGCCGTATCACCATTTGCCGTAATTCTGTCAGCACCGACTATTATGGCATCAACTTTTTTATTTTGTAATAAATAGCCCACCATATTATCTGTTAATAGTGTTACAGGAATGCCACTTTGCTTTAATTCCCATGATGTTAATCTAGCCCCTTGAAAGACTGGTCTAGTTTCAGTAGCAAATGCTGAAATTTCCCAACCCTTTTCTTTTGCTAAATGAAGAGGAGCAAGTGCGGTTCCATATCGACTTGTCGCAATACTACCTGCATTGCAATGTGTCAACACTGCAGCACCATCATGTAAAAGTGTTAATGCATTTTCTCCAATTTCTTTACATGTTGCTTCGTCCGCTAAATGTAATTTAATCGCTTCTTCCATAATGCTAAATTTTGCTTCTGCTACTGACTTTGCATCTGAGCTAAGTTGAAGTAGCTTCTCTACAGCCCAAGCTAAATTTACAGCAGTTGGTCTTGCACTAATTAATTCATCAGCAAGTTGTCTTGACTGCTCGCGAAACTCTTCTACTTTGTCAGTTTCAATGTCACGAACACCTAAATACAAACCATAAGCAGCTGCCAATCCAATCGCAGGTGCTCCTCTCACTTGTAACTTTACAATCGCTTCTCTCACATCTTGTAATGAGGTTGCTTCTATATAAACAATTTCTAGTGGTAATTTTGTTTGGTCAAGAATGTTTAAAGTTTCACCGTTCCACTGTAATGATTCGGGTATTTGTTGTAATGTAGTCATGATTTGTTGCTCCAATCAGAAATCAAATTTTTAATATTGCCAATAGTAAATCTATTCTTTATACAATTTGCCCCAAATGCAAGGATCTCTTTTTTAATTGCAATTTTACGGTCTAGTTCAAGTGTATCAATATCTTCTACATGTGCTAAACCAATCGAACGTCTAATACATTCACAACCAATAACCCCAATTGCATCAATCCAGTATCCTTCAATTTTTTCTTTAATTAGTTCAACTTGATTAAATGGCCTTACACTATGCACTTCCCATAGCTTGATAAATGTTTCATTGAATACTTTTTCAATCGTAACAAGCTGATCAAAGATTTCTTCTTTTTGGTCAGTTCTACTAAAAATTTGGAACAAGAGATTTGCTTGAATTTGACCTAAATCAAATCCTATTGGACCAACGAATGCAAATTCTGGGTCGATTACTTTTGTTTCAGTTGCTGATGCAAAAATACTGCCTGTATGTAAATCACCGTGTAATAAAGCTTCTTTTTTCGATAAGAAATCCAGTTTCAGCTTAGCAGCTTCAAGTTGTAACACTTCATCGTTCCATAAATCTTGAACATCTTCTAGTAGTTCCTCTTCAAAACTATTTGTCTCGCTATTAAAAAACGGATCCGTATATACTAGATCTTCCGTTATATCGCAAAGCTCCGGATTATGAAAAGTAAGCTCTAACTCCTTCTTTTTAGCAGGTGTCGCTCCGAAATCAGATGTGAAAAATAATGAATTTGCTAAAAACTCACCGATGTGTTCTGCAAAAAATGGAAAGCTTTTCTTTTCAATCAATCCTTTACGTAAGATTTGTAAATGAGATAGATCCTCCATAACTGTTACTGCTTGTTCTTCATCATGTGCAAATATTTTCGGAACTAGATTTGGAATTAAATCATTATAAATGTTTGTTGCATTACTCTCGATTGTTGCTCTTTTTAATGTTAGCGGCCAGCTTTCTCCAACTACTTTTGCATATGGTAATGCTTGCTTTATAATTAATCCTTGCTCTTGACCAACAGGTCTTACTTTAAAAACTAAGTTTAAATTTCCATCCCCAATTTCAACACTTTCACATACTTGATTTGTAAAATAACCCAATTTTTGTAAGTAAGTGATTGATGTCGCCTCTGTTAAAGGTCTATATTCTTTTTTCTGAATGACAGTCATTTATCTCCATCCCCCTAATAGTCAAAATAAAAAGCCCCTTCTCGAGACGAAAAGGGGCAATCGGAAATTGGCTTTCGTCTCTTATCTACCAGAAAATTTCTTTTCTGTTGGAATTAGCACCGTGCCTTACTGAGCATTTAAGCTCAGGCGTATAATTACGCCCCATTTCACAATGGTATTATGGTCGGTTGCTGGGCATCATCGGGCCAAATCCCTCCGCCTACTCGAAATAAGAGTTCGCATATTAAATTTTATAACAGTATTGTAGATGATTATTTTTTAGTTTGTCAAACGTTTTTTTTGAAACTTTTATAAATTCCATCTTTTCTGTCTTCAAAGATTGGGATCGTATGGCGGATTTCCTCTACTTTTTCTCGGTCTATTTCTCCGTAAATAATTTCTTCTTCGGTTGAAGCTTTCACTAAAACTTCACCCCAAGGATCAATCACCATTGAGCCTCCACCAAATGTATTTGCTAAATCTTTACCTACACGATTACACGCGACAACATAGCATTGGTTCTCTATTGCACGTGCTTTTAGTAAAGTTTCCCAATGCTCCATTCTTTGAATAGGCCATTCAGCAACAAAAAATAATATCTTTGCGCCATTTACTGCATGTGTTTGAATCCACTCCGGAAAACGCAAATCATAACAAACAAATCCAGCAGCATCTAAACCATCGATCGTAAATAATCCATTATCAGTTCCAGACTGTAAAAAGTGGTGCTCGTTCATTAGCTGGAACAAATGGACTTTGTCGTATTCTTTCACTACATCACCTTGACTGTTAATCACGATTAATGTATTTGTCACGCCATGTTCACGCTCAATTGGAAATGAACCACCTATGATTGTCACTTGAGACTTGCGAGCAATCGTTTGAAGTTCAGAAATAATAGATTCCTGTTGTCCTGTATGCTTCGTAATTTCTTCTAAACAATATCCCGTCGTCCACAGCTCAGGCAACACAATTACAGTTGCCTGTTGATTTATTGCCTCAACAATTTTGCCTTTCATTTTCATGGAATTTGTCATAGAATCCCCTAAAATAACGTCTGACTGTATACATGCAATCTTAATCAATTTATATTCACCCTATTCTAAATATTATAGACATTTTTAAAATGAGCATATATGATGGTGAAAGTTATTGCAATATTCAATGTTTGAAATTTATGGCTTGTATTCATACAAATCAATGAACTATATCTTTTGGAGTGATGAACTTGAAACCTAGTAAATTATTAGAAAATCTACCAAAGCAATTCTTTGCTTCTCTCGTTATGAAAGTAAATGAGTCTATTAAAAACGGCCATGATGTTATTAATCTTGGTCAAGGTAACCCTGACCAACCAACACCAAATCATATTATAAAAGCTCTACAAAGTTCAGTAGAAAATCCTATTACTCATAAATACTCTCCATTTCGAGGAATTAGCAGTTTAAAAAAAGCAATTGTCGATTTTTATAAACGAGAGTATGATGTCGATTTAGATCCTGAAGAAGAAGTAGCCATTTTATTTGGTGGAAAAGCAGGTTTAGTTGAATTACCACTATGCTTATGTGATGAAGGCGATACAATTTTAGTTCCTGATCCAGGATACCCTGACTATTTATCAGGAATTGCACTTTCTAAAACAGTACCATATACTTTACCGTTGATTGAGGAAAATCATTTCTTACCTGACTATCAAAAGATTCCTCAAGACGTTTTAGATGCTAGTAAAATATTATTTATTAATTATCCTAATAA
Organism: Bacillus sp. JJ664; assembly: GCF_036962205.1. Taxonomy (NCBI): domain Bacteria; kingdom Bacillati; phylum Bacillota; class Bacilli; order Caryophanales; family Bacillaceae; genus Bacillus; species Bacillus sp. JJ664. The sequence continues at coordinate 25,464 of NZ_JBALMS010000100.1, forward strand.
CCCTACTGGTGCAGTTGCTACATCAGAATTTTTTGAAGAAACGGTTCAATTAGCAAAAAATAATCAAATAACAGTTTGCCATGATTTCGCTTATGGAGCCTTTGGATTTGATGGTAAAAAGCCGATCAGCTTCCTTCAAACTCCTGGATCAAGAGACTGTGGTATTGAAATTTATACTCTATCTAAAACTTATAATATGGCAGGATGGCGAGTTGGGTTTGCCGTTGGAAATAAAGAAGTGGTTTCAGCGATTAATTTATTACAAGACCATCTTTATGTTAGTTTATTTCCTGCAATCCAAGAAGCAGCCGCTGTTGCATTAACTGAATCACAAGAAAGTGTGAAAGAATTATTATCTCTTTACGAAGAAAGAAGAAATGTATTCATCAATGGTTGCCGAGAAATCGGATGGAATGTCACCTCCCCAGCTGGATCATTCTTTGCTTGGCTTAAAGTACCAAATGGATTTACATCAACGGAATTTGCAGATCTATTACTAGAAAAGGCACATATCGCTGTTGCACCTGGTAATGGTTTTGGTGAATTTGGTGAAGGATATGTAAGAGTAGGTCTATTGACTGACACTAGCAGATTAGAAGAAGCTATCTCACGTTTAAAAAATCTCGAAATATTTTTAAACATTTAATGTTTGACAATTCCAATTGTTCGTGAAATAATGCGATTATGTTAAAAATTCAAAATTAAATATTAACTTATTCAGAGTAGGTGGAGGGACCGAGCCCGATGAAACCCGGCAACCGGCTATATTTTATAGCACGGTGCTAATTCTCGCAGCATTTTGCTGACAGATAAGGTGTAGGTATACCTCTCCTTGTGAGAGGTTTTTTGTTTTTATTCACTAATTATCAAGGAGGTCATGAAATGAGTGGTGTAATTGCAACGTACCAGGTTTATGACAAAAATCATCATTTAGAAAAAAAAGCAGAGTCCATTGCACTTGGATTAACAGTAGGTTCTTGGACATCTTTACCTCAAAATGATCAAATTCAATTACAAAAACATAAAGGTAAAGTACTTTCGATTCGTGAAGTCGAATGCGAAGACAATATTGCTGAATACTTTGGTCAAAGACCAACGAAAGGTTTAATTGAAATCTATTATCCTAGTTTAAATTTTACACTTGATATTCCAGCAATCTTAACAACTGTTTTTGGAAAATTATCACTTGATGGTGAAATTAAATTAGTAGACTTGAATTTTACTGACGATATTTTAAAGCAATTCCCTGGACCAAAATTTGGGATCAGTGGGATCAGAGAAAAAGTTGATGTGTATGATCGTCCTTTATTGATGAGTATTTTCAAATCAGTGATTGGTAGAGATATACATTACATTTCAGAGGAACTAAAAAAACAAGCACTGGGCGGAGTAGACTTAATAAAAGACGACGAAATTTTATTTGATACAGTGACTTCGTTAGCAGAACGAGTTACGCAAGGGAAAAAAGTTTTACAACAAGTGTATGAAAAAACTGGTCACAGAACCTTATATGCGGTGAATTTAACTGGTCGTACATACGAATTGAAAGAAAAAGCAAAACAAGCTGCAGAAGCTGGTGCTGATGTATTTTTATTAAATGTATTTTCTTATGGTATTGATGTTCTTCAAAGTTTAGCAGAGGACCCATCAATTCAAGTTCCGATCATGGCACATCCTGCTGTATCGGGAGCATTTAGTGCTTCCCCTATTTATGGGATTGATGCAGGTTTATTATTAGGGAAATTAGTACGTGTTGCAGGAGCAGACTTTAGCTTATTCCCTTCTCCGTACGGGTCTGTTGCTTTACAAAAAGAAACTGCTTTAAAAATTGCAGAAAATCTTACGGTACAAAATGGATTAAAAGAAACATTCCCGGTTCCATCTGCTGGTATTCATCCAGGTTTAGTGCCTAGGTTAATTCAAGATTTTGGAACTGACCAAGTTATTAATGCAGGCGGTGGAATACATGGTCATCCAGATGGTCCGATTGGCGGAGGAAATGCATTTAGAGAAGCTATTACCGCAACACTTTCTGGCATTAATTTAAATGAATATGCACTACCGGACACATCACTTCAAAAGGCTTTGCAACTATGGGGGTAAAAGAATGGCAATAAAAATATTTTGTGACTTTGATGGAACGATCACTGAAGGCGACAACATCGTAACATTAATTAAGCAATTCGCTTCACCTTCCGCAAAAGTCTTAACATCAGATGTTTTAAGTGGAAAAATTTCAATTCGTGAAGGCGTAGAAAAAATGTTTTCTACAATCCCTTCATCAAAAAAAGAAGAAATGATAAGGTTTGTCACAGAAAGTACGAATATTAGAGATGGTTTTCAAGATTTTATCCAATTCGTCAAACAAAGCAATTATGATTTAAAAGTTGTAAGTGGTGGTTTAGACTTTTTTGTTCATCCAATTTTAGCTGACTACCTCCCCTCTTCGGATGTGTTATGTAATCGAACTGATTTTTCGGGCGAAACCGTGATCATTCATTGGGACCATTCTTGTGATGATCATTGTTCGAATGATTGTGGTATGTGTAAGCCTTCAGTTATGAGAAAGTTTAGTCATTCAGATGATTTCATAATTGTAATTGGTGATTCCATTACCGATTTACAAATTGCTAAAGAGGCGAACTTAATTTTTGCAAGAGACTTCTTAATAGAAAAATGTGAAGAATTAAGTCTACCTTATATTTCGTTTTCAAATTTTCATGATATTCAAGCGGCGTTAAACAAGGAGGTATTAGTTTGAAGGACTTTTTCAAACGTTACGATGAAATTCGTGACATAAAACAAACTCTTGCAAAAAGAGATTGGTTTTTAGGTACGAGTGGTAATCTATCAATCAAAGTTAATGATGCACCTTTAAATTACTTAGTTACAACAAGTGGTATAGATAAAACAAAACATACGTATGATGACTTTTTACTTTTAAACGAATTTGATCAATCCATCTGGGATGATACGAAAAAACCATCTGCCGAAAGCATCTTGCATCGATTAATCTATTTGCACACGAATGCGACTTGTGTTTTACATGTTCATACGATCGCTAACAATCTGATCACGAAGGATTTTCCTGCACAAACAGAATGTTCATTTTCAGGAATTGAAATTATTAAAGCTTTAGGTTTATGGGAGGAAGATGAAGAAATAACGATTCCGATTATCAAAAATCATGCACATATCCCTACTTTAGCTGAAGAATTTCTACCTCATATTAAACAAGATCAAGGAGCTGTACTCATCCATAACCATGGTATTACTGTTTGGGGTACATCAGCTTTTGAAGCAAAAAAACATTTAGAGGCTTATGAATTTTTATTTCAATATTCATTACAAGGAAGTTTAAATAATCTTTTCATTAAAAATTAAACCTTATGGAGGAATGAAAAATGGCAACTATTTGGGTAGAAAAAAAGGATTTTCACATTACGAATGATGTTGAGGTTACATCTTATTTAGAAGAACAAGGTGTTATTTATGAAAATTGGAATATTGAACAATTAGATCCATCTTTAAGAGAAAAATTCATTCTTTCTGATGAAGAAAAATCTTTAATACTTACAACATTTAAAACTGAAATTGATAGTATTTCAACACGCCGTGGCTATTTAGCAAGTGATATCATTTCACTTTCTGATGTAACTCCGAACTTGGATGAGTTGTTGAAAAATTTCAATCGTGAACACCACCATACTGATGATGAAGTGCGCTTTATTGTAAGTGGCCACGGTACTTTTATTATTGAAGGCAACGAAGGGTTCTTCCATGTTAACTTAAACCCTGGTGACTTAATTTCAGTACCACCAAATGTTCGCCACTTCTTCACACTAGCTGAAGATCGCAAAGTTGTCGCAGTTAGACTGTTTGTTACAACTGAAGGCTGGGTACCGATTTATGAAGAGCAAGTAACACAAGGCTAATAAAACAATCGAATGATAAAACCTGGGAATAGGATTAAGGTCGACATGATCTTGAACTTATTCCCTTTTTTACATTTCCCCCCTTCTTTACGACATCTTTTAAAAAATAATTCCTTTTCTCCATTACATGCCCTTTTTGTATTTTTTCTATCTTTTTTGAAGAAAATAAGCTAACTCCTATATCTTTAGGGACAATTTGTATTGTTGAGGTGATTCTTCCTGAGTAAAAAACTTTCGTTACTAGGTTTAATTTTAATGGTATTTACATCTGTTTATGGATTCGCCAATATTCCAACTGCATTTTATTTGATGGGGTACAGTGCAATTCCTTGGTATTTAATTTCTGCTATTACATTCTTCATCCCCTTTGCCTTTATGATGGCAGAATTTGGCGCTGCATATAAAAAATCTGAAGGTGGCATTTATACTTGGATGTCTGATTCAGTCGGTCCTAGATTTGCATTTATCGGGACATTTATGTGGTTTTCTTCCTATGTCATTTGGATGGTTAGTGTTGCTTCGAAGGTGTGGATTCCATTGTCCACGTTTATTTTTGGGGCAGACCGAACACAAAATTTATCAATTCTTGGTCTTTCATCGACTCAGTCAATTGGTCTATTAGCTTTACTTTGGATGTTTGTCGTTACATTTTTCGCATCAAAAGGAATCGAAAAAATAAGTAAAGTGACATCTATTGGTGGAGTTGCGGTTACCTCCTTAAATTTAGTGTTATTGATTACAAGTTTTATTATTTTTATATTAAATGGCGGAAAAATGGCGCAACCAATCAATGGCTTTTCAGCTTTCACACAATCTCCAAATCCTAATTATCTTTCAACGTTAGCTGTATTATCATTTGTTGTTTTTGCTATATTTGCTTATGGAGGATTAGAAGCAATTGGTGGATTGGTTGATCAAACAGAAAATGCCGAACGAAATTTCCCAAAAGGAATTACAATTTCGGCCATTATTATTTCAATCGGCTATTCACTCGGTATTTTCCTATGTGGTATTTTTATTAATTGGACAAGTGCATTAAGTGCAGAAACAACTAATTTAGGGAATATAACATATGTGTTAATGTATAATTTAGGCTTAGAATTCGGAAATGCTTTCAATCTCTCAGCTGGAACAGCAGATTTAGTTGGAACTTGGTTTGCAAGAGTTACAGGATTATCAATGTTTTTTGCTTATACAGGTGCGTTTTTCACACTTATTTATGCACCATTGAAAACAATTATAAAAGGTACACCAAAGTATTTATGGCCTTCTAAATTATCAGAAACGAATCAAATTGGTATGCCAGTCAATGCAATGTGGGTACAATTTTCAATCGTCGCTGTGATCATTCTTCTAACTTCATTTGGAGGAGAAGGTGCATCTTCATTTTTTAACAAATTAACATTAATGACAAATGTCTCAATGACTCTGCCTTATATCTTTTTAGGCATAGCCTATCCAATGTTTAAGAAAAATGAACAGATTGAAAAACCATTTGAGATTTTCAAAACCTACGCTTCTGCGTTATTTGCTAGTATCCTTGTCATTTTAGTTGTTGGATTTGCGAACTTTTTTACGATCATTCAACCTATGATCGACGGAGACTACAACTCGACTATTTGGATGATTGCAGGACCAATTTTCTTTTCTATTTTAGCCTTACTCATCTTAACTAGAAGTAAAAAAAAGTCTCACGAGCATAAAAATATTGCTTAAAGATTACAAAAAAAGACCCACGCATAGTGGGTTCAGTTATGCACAAAGTACAAAAACTTAGAGATTTAGACTGATTGAAAACGCTTGTCTTTCGAGGCGCCAATACTGATGAGGAGCGGAGTTACCTTTGTCGGTAATTGAGCACCGCAAGCAGACGATGCAACGAAGAAAGCGAGCGTTTAGGGCAGTCTGAATAAATTATATTTTCTTAACAAACTCTGATTTTAATTTCATCGCACCGAATCCTTCGATTTTACAATCAATGTCATGATCGCCTTCTACTAAACGAATGCTTTTTACTTTTGTTCCGATTTTCACGACTAATGAAGTACCCTTTACTTTTAAATCCTTTATGACAGTTACTGAATCACCGTCATTTAATACATTTCCGTTAGCATCTTTTACAATTTTCGCTTCATCATTTTCATTTGCTTGTTCAAGTGTCCATTCATGGCCACATTCAGGACAAATTAATAAACTTCCATCTTCATAAGTATATTGAGACTGACATTTTGGGCAATTTGGTAATTCTAACATAGTTTCAAGTCCTCCGGTATTGAGATAAATATTACGATTTTTGCTTTAATTAACCTTCTCTATACTGTCATAATCTATCAAAATTGACAAGCCCGCTTATCAATGCTCAAATTTAATTCGTTAAGGAAAAATTAAGAATTCAATTGTAAGATACTAAATAGAAAGAATAACCCTTTGAAATAAAACTTATGAAAGTATGCCCCCCATTTATTTTCATAAAAAAAACAGCCCATTCTTCTAAAAGGAAGGATGGGCTGTTACTATTTATTTCATCGTTAATAATTCTTTCTCAATTAAAGAATTAATTGCAGAACAAATCGCAATTTTAACATGTGCGTATGTTAAGCCACCTTGCACATATGCAATGTAAGGAGCTCTAATTGGACCGTCTGCAGTCAGTTCGATACTTGCACCTTGAATGAACGTACCAGCTGCCATAATGACATCATCTTCATATCCAGGCATATAGTTTGCTGTTGGCGTGAAGTGTGCATTGATTGGCGAGGCTGCTTGAATTGCTTGGCAGAATGCAATCATTTTATCTTTATCATCAAATTGTACAGATTGAATTAGATCTGTTCTCACTGCATCCCATGAAGGATTTGTATTCATTCCTAGTTTTTCTAAAAATGCTGCAGTAAATATAGCACCTTTTAGTGCTTGACCAGTGATATGCGGAGCCATAAAGAAGCCATGGTACATATCCTGTAATGCATATAATGATGCTCCAGCTTCTCTTCCAATACCAGGTGAAGTTAAACGATAGCCACATTTTTCGACTAAGTCTTTGCGACCAACGATATAACCACCTGTTTTAGCTAATCCCCCACCTGGATTTTTAATAAGAGATCCTGCTATAAGATCCGCTCCAACATGACAAGGCTCTAGTTTTTCTACAAATTCACCATAACAATTATCTACAAATACAATAACTTTTGGATCGATCTCTTTTACAAATAAAATCATTTCCTTAATTTGTTCAATTGTAAAGGATGGACGCGTACCATACCCTTTTGATCTTTGAATCCCAATTACCTTTGTTTTACTTGTCATTTTATTGGCTACTTTTTCGTAATTGATTCTACGATCATTCACTAAATCAATTGCTTCGTAACCAATCCCGAAATCCTTTAATGAACCATTTCCACTTTCACCACGAATTCCAACAATTTCTTCAAGTGTATCATAAGGTTTTCCAGTAATATAAAGTAATTCATCGCCAGGTCTAAGTACACCAAATAGTGCAGTAGAAATCGCATGTGTCCCAGAAATGATTTGAGGTCTTACTAACCCAGCCTCTCCTCCTAATACATCAGCGAAAATTTCTTCTAATGTATCTCTACCTATATCGTCATATCCATAACCTGTTGTTGGGATAAAATGACTATCACTTACCTTATGCTTACGGAAACTTTGTAAAACTCTAAATTGGTTATACTCAATAACCTCATCTATTTCTTTATGACGTTCTGAAATCATTTTTTCTACGTCTGCTACTAATGGTGCGAGTTTTTCCCCATGTGTTAAAAATTCTAGCATTCGATTATTGCTCCTTATAATTTCGATATCTTTTTACGGTGTCGTATATTGAGTGTTCTTTAAACACGTAACCTGTTAACTGATAAATTTCACGTTCTTCATCAAACGTAATATCATCGATTAATGTAAGTTTTTTCATATCATGAATCAGCTTGCCTTCAGTTGCTGGAACAAAAGCCTCATATTGCTCCATATATTGCTTGCAATCTGATTCTATTCTTTGACGAAGTTTTTCTAGATCATTTTCACTTAGTGCACTCATTTCGATAAAACCTTCTTCAGGAGATGGAACGAAGTCCTCATGTACGTTATCAATTTTATTATAAACTGTGAGAATTGGTATATTTTTAACATCTAAATCGTTTAATAATTTAGAAACTGTGATCTCATGACTTTTATAATTTTCATGTGACGCATCAACAACGTGTAAAATAAAGTCTGCTTCAGTTGCTTCTTCCAAAGTAGAACGAAATGCTGCTATTAAAGAGGTCGGTAAATCTTGAATAAATCCTACTGTATCTGTAAGTAATGTTGTCATCCCATTTGATAAGACAAATTTACGAGTTGTAGGATCTAATGTAGCAAATAATAAATCTTGTTCATATACATCTGATTTCGTTAGTCGATTAAATAAAGTCGATTTACCTGCATTTGTATATCCAACTAATGAAATATGAAACATCTCATTTTTTTTACGACGTTCACGATATCTTTTTCTATGTTCCACGACAACTTTTAATTGCTGCTTGATATCATCGATTCGTTTTCGTATATGACGTCGATCCGATTCTAATTTTGTTTCACCAGGTCCTCTTGTTCCAATCCCACCACCAAGACGAGAAAGCTCTGTTCCTTGGCCAACTAGTCTAGGCATTAAATATTGAAGTTGAGCTAATTCTACTTGAAGTTTACCTTCCTTCGTTTTTGCTCTTTGTGCAAAGATATCTAAAATAAGCTGTGTACGGTCGATTACTCTTGTACCTAATCTGGCAGAAAGATTGCGAATTTGAGATGGCGTTAATTCATTATTAAAAATAACAACTTCAGGCTCAAGCTCTTCAATTGCCGCTTCTAGTTCCTCTACCTTACCAGTACCTATGTATAAAGCTGAATGATATTTCGTTCTTTTTTGAGAAGTTACAAGAACAACTTCTCCATTTGCAGTTTTCGTTAAAGATGCTAATTCCTCCATCGAATAGTGGAATCTTTCGTCATCTACATTTTGGAGCTGACATCCAACTAATATGGCTCTTTCTCTCGATTCATTAGACACAAAATTCCTTCTTTCTGTAAACAATTGTCAAACTAATAATTGTTCTTTACTCTTAACTGTCTCTTTATTATAATGATATCTGGATTAATTTTCATCTTTTTATTCTATCGGGGGAATTGCTTCTTGGAAACATGGGAACTTTTTAGTATTATTGGAACTATTTCCTTTGCCTTAAGTGGTGCGGTCGTTGCTATGGAAGAAGATTACGATTTATTCGGCGTTTATATATTGGGCTTTGCTACTGCCTTTGGAGGCGGTGCGCTTCGTAATTTATTAATAGGTTATCCAATTAACTTTTTATGGAATCAAACAACCAATTTTACGATTGCACTTATTGCTATGACAATCATATTTTTCTTTCCACATCTTTCAATTAAACCGTTCAAAAAATTAGAAATACTATTTGATTCGATTGGATTATCGGCATTTGCTATTTTAGGTGCGAACTACGCTATGGAACTAAGCCTACCTGTTAGTGCAGTCATTGTTGCTGCAGTTTTAACTGGAATTGGTGGCGGGATCGTTCGTGATTTACTTGCAAAAAGAAAACCAATGGTATTACATTCAGAAGTATATGCATTTTGGGCAATTGTTGTCGGTGTATTAATTGGAAATGAGTTTATAACAGGTAATCTTCAACAATTATTATTATTTTTTGCAATATTTATATTGAGACTAATGTCAGTACATTATAAATGGAGTTTACCAAAACGATCTAACTTTCAAAATACTAGTGTAAACACAGACAGTCACCTATAGAGGTGACTGTCTTTATAATATGACTTATCCTTCCCGCATCTCCTACAGGAGTCTCGTACCTTCCGTTGTATTCAACTTCTGTCTTTGTTGTTCAAATCTAAAAAGCAGCAAGCTTTTAAAATGAGCCTTACATACTTTCTTTCTTACTCTCTTTTTTATCGCTAACCGTTAAATCTTTTTCTTCAATTCTCATTAAGATCTCACGATTAAATTCAGATTCTAAAACTAATCTTGTTGCTTGAGATCGTATTGATTTTTCAACAATATTTCGAACGAAACGACCATTACTAAAGTGCTGTCGGTTCTCAAGTTTAGCTTTTGAAATAAAGTCCCTTAAACGAAATTCTGCTTCACGAGATAAAATATATTCTCGATCAACAAACATCTTCTTTGATATATCCATTAACTCTTTTACATTATAATCTTGGAATTCTAATATAAAAGGGAATCTTGATTTCAACCCTGGATTGAGACTTAAAAAATAGTCCATTTCAGAAGAATAACCGGCTAATATTAATACAAAGTCCCCATGTTTATCCTCCATATGCTTTACAAGTGTATCAATCGCTTCCTTGCCAAAGTCCTTTTCTCCGCCACGGCCTAACGAATATGCTTCATCAATAAAAAGGATTCCACCATTTGCTTTTTTGACTAAATCACGTGTTTTTTGAGCAGTATGTCCAATATACTCTCCAACCAAATCCGCTCTTTCTGCCTCTATTAAATGTCCTTTTGAAAGAACGCCCATTTTAAGAAATAATTGACCAATGATTCTCGCAACGGTTGTTTTACCTGTACCTGGATTTCCTTTAAACAACATATGCAACACTTGTTTTTCAGCCTTTAAATTCAATTCTTCCCTTTTTTTATTAATAAAGATCCAAGCATATATTTCATGAATCATTGTTTTAATTTCTTCCATTCCAATTAAATGTCTTAGTTGGTCATCAATTTCAACCAATAATTCATGTTTAGGCTTTTGGACTGTTTCAACGATGGAATTTGGAGAAACCTCTCCTCTTTTCATTGTATTTAGCACAACATTTATTTGACCGTTATCCTTTAAACGAATAGGTTGCTCCAAACATGACACCTCTCTTTATTCTGCCGACAAAATATGATTTTGTTTATGATAATTTCTCGAAATAACTCATAAAGTATCGTATTTCGCGCTTTCCCGAGAAATTTCCTATTTACGTTTTTACTATTATATGTATGAAAATTACGTTTCAAGACAATTATTCTATCAAACTAAGAGATTTATTGGATAAGTTTTCTAAACTTTACTAAATGTTCCACTTAATTTGTTATAATAAAGCAAAAAGAGAAGAGTTGATTCATTTGGCGTTGATAAATCAATTAAAGCAAAATAGTAAAGATGTCATCTTGCAATTTGCCTCTCACTTAAATAGTAAAGGTAGGAAAGAATCTACAATTAAACGCTATTGTTATGATTTAGAAGATTGTTTTCGATATTTTAGAAAAAAAGAGATTGGTCTTGATACCCTTACAATTAGTCATTTTAATGAATACTTCCAATATTTGATAACTGATCGTAACTATAACGAAAAGACAATGCATCGGATCTATGTTGTATTAAATCAGTTTTATAAGTTCTTACAAATAAATGATCCAACCATACAAAACATGATTC
>NZ_JBALMS010000100.1:36933-37461 GCF_036962205.1 Bacillus sp. JJ664
AAAAACAATTACTCTATATTCTCAAGTCAACATCAGATTTATCAGACAAACAGCTAAAAGCAAGACCTTATTTAATGGATCGAAATGATATTATGATTCGTCTTATGCTCTATTATGGATTATCGTTAAAAGAATGTATCGACCTTCAAATGAGAGATATAAATTTTGCACAAAATGAATTGACTGTACATAGTAAAGATGGAATTAAAAGGCTAATTCATTTAGAAAAGGAAGATCGCATTCGCTTATATGAATATTTTGTGACAATCCCAGAGCCAGTAAGACCTCATTACCATTCAACGCACCCACTATTTGTTGCATTTGATTTTAATCGGATGACTTTTCACTGGGTATATGATGATGATTCCCCGAAAGCTCTTACTGAAATTGCTTTTCAAAAAATGCTAAGGCTTGAAGTGAAAAGAGCAGGCCTTAGAAAAGGCTTATGTTCCCAGCATCTACGTAATACGTTTATTCTTCGGAAAATGCAGGAAGGTCTACAGTTAGAAGAAATTAAACAATTAGTTG
>NZ_JBALMS010000101.1:0-1650 GCF_036962205.1 Bacillus sp. JJ664
AATTAACTCATTATTGATGAAAATATAATAATTAAAACAAATACTGTTCCAAATATCCATTTGGGTATTTCTTTATTTTTTGTACCCAATATTTTACGAAGTATATCATCCAAGATTAAATTTAAATTCATTGCAATGAAGAATAGTATTATGGGAATTACATAATTTTTTAAAGAAATATTAAAGAAACCTGTTCCTACCGCTATAGAAATTACTATTGTTGTTGTTATTAATTCACTTAGATCATTCTTAACTTTTCTCTTAAAGAACCATGTATAGTAATTATTAAATATCGTCATGTATTTCATCTCCTTACTCCAAATAATTCTATATACAGTTAATAAGTCCTTTGAAAATATGACATAAACCTAATACCTACTATCTCGAAATTGTAGATTGGGCTATGGATTTATAAATTCTATATGTATTTTAAATAAAATATAAATAAATTCTAACTAAACTAATTTGCCAATTAGCACAATTAAAAATGGACTACCTAAGTAGCCCATAATTGGTCAACTAACGCGCCAGTTAGTTGCTTAAAGTAGGTTTACGAATACATAAAATTATTTAAGATTGACCTCTAAAATGTATCCATTATTCCAAGTACCGATAAACAAATATTGATCATCTTCACTGAATTCTGCAAAACAAGCATATGAAATAGCTTCATCCACTATTATTTGTAAATCATCGTATCTTAAAATAAAGACATGCTCACTATACGTTATAACAAGAAACTTAGCATTATTGGACTGATGTAAGTGATAGAAGTACCCAAAGTCTCCATTGCTCTCATTCTTTAACAGATTTTTTTTCTTCAATATTTTTTTAAAGGTTGAATCTAAGATGGTGATTTCAAAACCACTTACTAATATATAAACCTCATGGATCGAATCATAGATTACAGATTCCCAGTGTAATACTTTTGGATGGCTAATTAAAGTAAATGATGCTTTTTCATTTTCATATTTTACTTTTAGTAAATTATAATCATCATAATCCGTATTCTCATTATCATTGTTCAAAGTAAAAAGATGAGAGCCTTCATTCGATATGTATTGTTCGTACTTTTTTATAGTTATCGAGTCTTCAAAATCAGTCAGTTTATTGTAATTTCCATTATCAATATTAATCAAGGCCAATTGATTTCCTGATTTAGTTTTCAGAATATCAATGATTGTGAAATCATCATTAGTTAATGCAAAGTCTCCTTCGACCATTTGTCGCGATCTATTTGATTGAATAGTTTTGATTAAACAAAATTCTGAAGTTTCGTATACACAAACGGTTCCTATGGTATTTTTAATATATAAATAATCATTATTTTTGGAGAACTTTATATCCCCAGGATTTTTTGGTTTGCTAAGCTCGGCGACCTTTTCCCATGAATTTGCATCAAAAACAATCGTTTTTAATCCCATTGTATGACATAAGAAGCGACCATCATTTGATAGTTTTATCTGAAATGAAGTTTTAAGTTTTTTAATTAAGTTCATTTGAAGCACTTCTGGCCAACTCCTAATATTTTTATTACAACAATAATAGCATAACTATTAGTTTGACTTACATTCCTAGCTGAACTAATCTGCCAATTACTTTAATAAGAAAATGAGCTGCCGAAGCAACTCAATGATCTTCAACTAACGC
>NZ_JBALMS010000102.1:0-25540 GCF_036962205.1 Bacillus sp. JJ664
TATCAATAGAATACAACTGCTTGTTCCTTTAAAAGTGAATACTTTCATAACGTTTTCTCTTGTTAAGAATCAACTTTTTACGTTTTATTTTGAATAAAAAAAGCATCCAATATTATATATGGACGCTTTTTATCTTCACTCGAACTCATTAGACTACTCGATGTAATTCATGATTATTCTGTTGTTGCTTTATTCCCCATTGCAATAGAGATTCTATTCCAACTATTAATTTGATTGATTAAAATTACAAGATTTACATATTCTTTTTCACTAAAGTGGTTTCGGATGCGATCATATAATCCTTCAGGTACACCTTTATTTGGGATTAATGTGACATGTTCTGTTAACTCAAGTGCTACTTTTTCTGAATCTGTGTAGAATGTGCAATCATTCCAAGCACTTATACAATATAATCGTTGCTCTGTTTCTCCCATTTTTCTTGCTTCAGTTGTATGCATGTTAATGCAATATGCACAACCATTTAGTTGAGAAGCACGAATTTTTACAAGTTCACGTAGTGTACGGTCAATACCTGAGGTTTTCGTATACTTTTCCATTTCCATCATAATGTTAATTGCTTCTGGTGCAAGACTATAGTAATCTACTCGTTTTTCCAATTAAATGACCCCCAAAAATTTAAATTAGTAGTAAAAGATAAAACGTCTAAAACATTAATTAGCGACAAAGTTAATCGCCGATTTATAATATCTATATTATGCTATTAATTTGATTATGTCAATCATCGTTTAACTGCCAAACTTAGTTGTTTGACAAAGAAATAAAACATATCTAAGATTAATTTATAGAATCTCATACATAAAGAAGGTGTCTAAATGCAGTATAGCGTTGGGGTTGAGTACGCACTTCACTGCCTCGTCTATTTAATTGATACTCCTGAAGATTCACCAATTGGAATAAAGGATTTATCATCTTTTCAAGGTGTTTCAGAAACGTATCTTTCAAAAATTTTTAGTAAATTATCTAAGGCTGGGATTGTCAGTTCAGTTCCTGGAGTGAAGGGTGGATTTAAACTTTCTAAATCTCCTGAAGAAATTTCATTTTGNNGATAATGGATATTTATATAGGGAAAAAGGCTGTACGCCAGGCACATCATGTACGATCAATTTAGTTATGCTTTCCGCAGAAGAGAAAATGCATGAATACTTACGTGAAAAAACACTTTCATGGTTAAACAAAGAGCTAGAGAATGTCATACCTAAGCAAGATCGCGAGGATACTCGGAAATATTTTTCTAAAAGTAACATATAAAAAAACCTCTCATGTAATTCCTAAACAAACTGGAATTTAGAGAGGTTTTTTATTTAAGTTTTTTCGTCTTTAAGAATCGAATAAATTATTTCCTCCAAAAAGTTGTACAATCTTTCTTATCTAAAATATTAAACTCAATCATTTTTTCAATTAAATTGTAATCGACTGAACTTCCCCACGGAATACGAACTAATTGCTTTGTGTGGTCATAGCCAGCTTGGACTATTTCATCAGAAAAGTGATTGATTCCTACCGTTTCAGGGGCAACAGCTAAATGTTGTTTAGATACGCTAAAGCCAATAATATATGTATCGTGATCGGTAAACATTGGTTGGTTCCATGCAATTTTAGGCATTAAGTTAGGAAATTTATTAATCACCCTAGTTAAAACTTCTTCTGTTCGGTCCCGATGAATTGGGTTCTCAATTTTTTCTAAATACTCTGTAAAAACTTCCATATCATTCACTCCTTTCATAAAAATAATTTTAAAAATGATATTCCTTCAAACTAATTCTATTAGAATGAAAAAACATCACTTAACTCTTATCTTAATCATATCCAACGACGTAAAACTGAGCAATTCTTTACAATTTATTTAACTTTTACAATTTATATTTTATAAAATTCCAACAAAAAAGAGATGCTTATTCATCTTAAGATAGCATCTCCAATTATTGATTCCCTTTTAACATCAAACAATTCCTAATTGATTTGATTCTAATATTGTTTAAATAGGATTGTTCCTTCAATAACCTTTTGATGTTTTTGGTTTGTCGCATTTACAGAAAAATGCATTCTATTACCGTCGTTTTCTATTAGAACTGCATTTAGTGTAATGATGTCCTGTAAAAAGACCATGTTTTTAAAACGGATTGTGTAATCTTCAATGAATCCAATTTCAATAAATTCTGAAAAAAGTTTTGATAAATTGCCCATAGTCCACATCCCATGAGCTATGATTCCAGGGAGACCTGCTTTTTTAGCTTCTTCATCAATCGTATGAATCGGGTTAAAATCACCGGATGCACCAGCATATTTAATTAAATCCATTCTTGAAACCGGCTCTAATTTGACTGCCTTAAGAGAGTCACCAGGCTTTAGTTCAGTTAAGATTGTCATACAGTTAGCACCTTCCTTACTTCTTCTGTAATGATGACAACTGCATTAGATTCAAATATAACTTGACCATTTACATCTTCTCCAACATCAGAAACAACTAAAAAGCCCATAAAGCCATGATTTCCCTTTTTTTCGTAATAATCTTTAATTTGGGTATAGCACGTAATTTTTTCTCCAACAAATAACGGTCGTTCATAATGAAATGACTGTTCTCCATGTATTAAACCAACGTTTGGTAAATGGAACTCTTCGATCGTTCCATAGTCAAATACTCTCGGAAAAGTAGGAGGAGCTATATTTTGTTTGTATCTAGATTTTTTTCCATATTCTATATCCACATAGATTGGTTGCAGATCTCCAATTGCTTCAGCAAACCTTTTGACTGCTCCTCGTTCAACCATATTTTCTACACCTTTTGAGCGTTTTCCGATAAAAGCTTTGAACATCACTGTCACCTCTTTCAATAGAATTTACGCTTTTGGTCCACCTGCTACATATAGTACCTGACCATTTACGTAAGAAGATTTTTCGTCCGCAAAAAATGCAACTGCATTTGCAATGTCTTCAGGCTTACCACTTCTACCAGCTGGAATTTGACTTAAACTTGCTTCTATTAATTGTTCAAATGAAATACCAATGCGACTAGCTGTCTCTCTTGTCATCTCCGTTTCAATAAATCCAGGAGCAACTGCATTTGTAGTAATTCCATATTTACCAAGCTCTATTGCTAGTGTTTTTGTTAGTCCTTGCAGTCCAGCTTTTGCTGTTGCGTAATTAGCTTGACCTCGATTTCCAAGCGCTGAAGTAGATGATATATTGATGATGCGACCATATTTTTGTTTAACCATGTACTCCTGGGCAGCGCGAACTACATTAAAAGAACCTTTCAAATGAACATCCATTACTGTATCCCAATCTGAATCTGTCATTTTAAATAATAAATTATCTCGAATCACGCCAGCATTATTTACAACGATATCAATTGATCCATAAGTATCAAAGACTTCTTTCATTGCTGTTTGAACTTCGCTTCCATCTACAACATTTGCTCGCTTTGTATAAATTTCGAACTGTTTAAATTCTTCGGCCGTTTGTTTTAACGCTTCATCATTTATATCAATGATTGCTACTTTTGCGCCTTCACTCGCAAATAATTCCACAATCGCTTTGCCAATTCCCCGACTTCCACCTGTTACAAATGCAACTTTCCCTTCAAATCTACTAGCCATACTTTATCCCTCCTTCATTTCATTAAACAAACTGTCCTACTTTCACATGACCTTTTAATAGATTTCTAGAGATGATTAAACGTTGGATTTCATCTGTTCCATCATAAATTCTCCATAATCTAGCTTCACGGTACCATCTTTCAATTGGCAATTCTCTCGTATAACCAATTCCCCCATGAATTTGAAGCACACGGTCTACAACCTTATTTCCCATATTTGAGCCATATAGTTTAGCGATTGATGCTAAATGGCGATTATCTTCACCTTGATCTAATGTAAATGCTGCATTTAAAACTAGCCATCTTGCAGCTTCAATCTCTACTGCTGAATCTGCAATTTGCCATTGAATTGCTTGGCGTTCAGCAATCGGTTTTCCGAATGTCTCTCTTTCCTTTGAGTAATCAATTGCCATTTGCAACAGTCGCTCAGCTGCACCAACTGCACGTGCACCAACTATCCATCTCGCAAAGCCAATCCATTCAAGACCTAGATTGTATCCTCCATTTAATTCACCTAAGATATTTTCCTCTGGTACACGCACATTATCAAAAACTAATCCCGCTGGTCCCCATTCGCCCATCGTATGAATGTATTCCGATTTCCAACCCATTTCACGATCTACAATAAAGCAAGTTACCCCACTTCGTCCTGCAGTTGCTTGATGTTTTTCTTTATCTGTTATGGCAATTACCATTACAAAATCAGCTTCATTCCCACCTGTAATAAACGTTTTTTCGCCATTTAAAATATATTCAGCACCATCTTTTACAGCAGTCATTTTAATATTTTGCGTATCTGAACCAGCATTTGGCTCTGTCATTGCAAAACATGATTTCTTTTCACCATTTATTGTTGGAATTAAGTACTTTTTCTTTTGTTCTTCATTTGCATAAAACAGGATATTATCTGCAAAACCTCCAAATGTAAATGGAACAAATGTTTTCGAAATTTCCATATAGACAATCGCTAACATCATTTGACCTAAGTCTGCTCCTCCATACTCTTCTGGTGTATTAATACCCCAAAATCCTGCTTGCTTTGCTTTTAATTGGAGCTCTTTAATGACTTCAGGAGATAAACTTGGGCGACCTTCTCTTTCATTACGTAATACTTCATTTTCTAGAGGAATTAATTCTTTTTCAACAAATTTGCGAATCGTTTTTTGAATCATTCTTTGTTCATCTGTTAAACGTAAATGCATTATCAATTTCCCCCGTTCCATTTGTTTTCAGATTCAATCATGTTTATCATCTTTAGAATATTTATTTTTTAGGCTCTAAAATAACCTTTCCAACTGTTTTTCTTGCTTGCATTAGTGTATGTACATTGGCTGCTTCGCTTAATGGGAATACTTCTCCAATTGTTACTTGAATTTTTCCTTCTGCTAAATACGTAAACAATTCTTTTAAACTATGATTTATTAATTCTACTCTTCTCATAAGTGGCGGTAAGAAGAAACCAATCACCGATTGATTTTTAGCCATTAAAGAAGAAGGATAAAACTTACTTTGTTGTCCACTAGCAACACCATAAATTACTAGTCTGCCAAAGTATGCTAAACATTTTAAAGTCTTATAAAACACATCTCCACCAGCCATCTCTAGTGCTACATCTACACCTTTACCATTTGTCGCTTCAAGCACTTTTTCTTCCCAACCATCTTCTGTGTAGTTGATTAGTACATCTGCACCCATTTCTTTCGCAAGTTGTAATTTCTCACTTGTACTAGCAGTTGCAATCACTTTTCCAGCACCAAATAATTTAGCCAGCTGAACTGCTAAAGTCCCTACACCACCGGCAGCTGCGTGAATGAGCACAGATTCACCAGGCTGAAGCATTCCCATTGTTCTCAAAATATGATACGCACTAAGTCCTTGAACTGGTAAAGCTGCTGCTACCTTAAAGTCTAATTCATCAGGAATAGGAATGATTGATCTTTCATCTGAAATTGCATACTCAGCATAACCACCAGACTCCATAATTGTCACAACACGGTCACCAGGTTTTACTTTCGTTACATTTTCGCCTACCTCCACAACAAAGCCAGCTACCTCTGCACCCGGAACATATGGCAAATTAGTTTTCACTACATATTGTCCTTCTCTCCTAGCTGTATCAGCATAATTGACAGCAGATGCATGAACTTCAATTAATACTTCTCTACCTTTTGGAACTGGTCTTTCTAATTCAACTCTTTCTAATACATCAGGACCACCGAATTGTTTAAATTGAATCGCTTTCATTTTAACTCCTCCAATAGTTTATTTCCCTGTAAAAACAGGCTTACGTTTCTCTTTAAATGCTAAGACCCCTTCTTGGTGATCTTCTGTTGCAATCATTAAAGTCTGAATCATTCTTTCCTTTTCAAGTGTTTCATCTAAAGTTGAAGTAAAGGATTGGTCGATTAATTTTTTCATCATGCCAAAGGCTTTACCTGGTCCACATGCTAATTTTTGCGCATATTTATTTGTTTCTTCTTCCAATTCTTTTGCGGGAACTAAAAAGTTAACGATGCCTAATTGAGCCATTCTTTCTGCTGAAACCGCTTCTCCGCTAAAGAAAAGTTGCTTAGCTAAATGAGGTCCAATTAGTTGAGGCAAAAAGTATGAGCCTCCACCGTCTGAAATAAGGCCGACTTGTGAGAAGCTTAAGGCAAATTTACTATCCTCAGATGCAATCATTAGATCACATGCAAGTGCTAAATTAAAACCTGCACCAGCTGCAAAACCGTGAATTGATGCAATAACTGGTTTATGTGAATCTTTAATAGCTTTTATGCATTCGTTTAATACGCCAATATGTTCATACACATCAGAGGCAGTCGTGTTTCCCATTGTTTTCACATCGCCACCTGCACAAAATGAACGACCGGCTCCTGAAATTACGATTACTTTAATGTCCGGATTATTCTCAGCTTCTAAAATAGAATCCGTGATTCCTGTTAACATTTCTAGATTAAAAGAATTTAAAGATTCAGGTCTATTTAATGTTAAAAATAAGATACGATCTTGTATGTCAGTTAATAAAGACTCGTTCATATGATTCATTCTCCTTATAGCGTATTTTGATTTGGAAACGTTACTTGATACCCCAACGTGATAAGTGACTTAGCAAACTGTTCAAATTTAGCAAAACGTTGATCTTTTGTTTGCCCCATTTTAAATCGATAATAAATTTGCTGGACAATGACAGCTAGTTTAAAATAAGCAAATGCAAGGTAAAAATGTATGTTGGAAACATCTCTTCCACTTTTTATAGCGTAGGATTCTATAAATTCTGCTCTTGTCATAAAACCTTCCTGAATTGTTACTGAAGGTTTACCAAGTCCATATTTCAACAAATCTGGATCATCTTTTTGTATCCAATAACTCATCGCAACACCTAAATCAGCAAGTGGATCACCAATCGTTGTCATTTCCCAATCAAACAAACCCACCATTTCTGATAAATCCTGATTAAACATTGAATTATTTAGCTTGTAATCATAATGGATAATTGCCGCGTCGTGATGAAGTGGCACATTTTTTTCAAGCCACTTCATTAATTGTTCGACTTCCAAAATATCACTTGTTTTCGCTCTGTTATATCTAGTAATCCACCCATAAACTTGTCGTTCCATGAAATTCGTTGGTTTACTGATTTCTAGTAAATTTGTTTTTTGATAATCAATCGAATGCAGCTCAACGAGATTTTCAACCATTACATTGGAGATTTTCCTACAATCTTCTTTTGTTACGTTTATATGGTCTGGAAATGCAGAATCAAAAACTTCACCTTTTTTCCTTTCCATCATAAAAAATGGACTACCAACAATTGTGTCGTTTTCTGAATATAGAATAGGTTTAGGAGCAATAGAATAATGTGGATGTATCTCTGATAAAATTCGAAATTCCCTGCTCATATCATGAGCTTTTGGAGCAACTGGACCAAGAGGCGGACGTCTAAGAACTGCTTCCCATTCTCCGACTTTCAATAAATAGGTAAGATTTGAATGACCCGCCGAAAACTGCCGAACACTTAATTGTTCATTAGGTAAATCATTTATATGTTGTTTTAAGAATTCCTGTAATACTGATAGGTTTAATTCCTCGCCTTTACGAATCTGTATTGTTTCAGATTCTACTCTCTCCGCCATCTTACTCCTCCTATGTATCTATTTTTATTATTTATCTTCTAAATGATTTTCTAATTGAGCTCGAAATAAGTCTGGTATATTTTCACTTCGTTGTTCCTTGAAATTAAAATAGACGATGATCGCATTTGCTTTTGCAATGAATACATTGGTTTCTTCACAAGTAATGTCATGCTCAAGCTGAAAGCTTTTACTTCCAATTTTGGAGATATAAGAAGAGATGACTAGTTTTTGATTAAAGTAGCCTTGACTAAGAAAATCACATTTCGTCGAAGCCAATATGAAATTCCAGTCTTGTAGATTCATTCCATATCCTAGTTGTTGAAAAAACTTGATCCGTGCTTCTTCCAAATAAATGAAGTAGCTCGTATTGTTTATGTGACCAAGTGCATCTGTTTCACAAAATCTAGTCGTGATTGTTAATTTTTCCATTTTATCCCTACTTTTTTATTAGTCTATGATTCAAAAAGGAAATACTAACTAGTCGGTATGTAATGAATGTAAGTAAAGTAGGAGAGATGAACTCCCCTACAACTAAACTTCTATACCTTTAAAAACCATTTCAGTAAAAATTTCTGCTAACTGATGATCGTCAATTGCCCCTTCAGGATTAAACCACTGATAGCTCCAATTCGTAATGCCTAAAATACCAAAGGTAACGATTGGTACATTTAAACTTGCTCTTAATTCACCGCTTGCTATTCCTTCATTTAACAGGTTTTCAATATTAAATCGATATTGATCCCTCTTTGGATTAATTTTATCCAAACTTTCAGGACTTAAATGTCGCATTTCCCTGAAAAATACTTTTGCACTTGCACCTTGTTTTTTGATATCTAGTATTGATAAATGTATAATACTAAACAACTTTTCTTTAAAGTTTTTTCTTTGATCATCTAGTATTTTCATTTGTTTCGTTAATAAATCATCAATATAACGAAGGTGAATTTCCATCAGAAGCTCCTCTTTACTAGAGAAGTAATAATAGAAAGTGCCTTTCGTTACGCCAATAGATTCGACGATATCCTGAATGGAAGTGACTGTAAATCCTTTTTTATCAAATAATTGAATTGAGTGTTCTGTAATTTTCTCTTTCATTGGAAATCCTCACAATCTAAAAAATATCACTTGAATTATACCATAATCTAATATCATGAAAATTCAAAAAACAGAATTTTCTTTACTTTTTAATCATGTCGAATACGTACATTATACTGTTTTAGAATTTTCGGTTTCCCTCAGTGCTCTACGTAATATTTTTCCAACATTTGTTTTTGGTAACTGATCTCTAAATTCAATCATTTTCGGTACTTTATATGATGAAAGATTACTTTGGCAATATTGGATGAGCTCATCCTCAGACGTAGTTTCACCTGCTTTTAATACTAAAACAGCTTTTACAGTTTCACCTCTATACGTATCAGGTACACCTATAACTACTGCTTCTTGTACACTTGGGTGTTCATATAAGATTTCTTCTATTTCTCGTGGATAAATATTATAGCCACTTGCAATAATCATGTCTTTTTTGCGGTCAACAATTGAAAGATACCCTTCATCATCAATGCGTGAAATATCGCCTGTAAATAACCATCCATCTTTTAACGTATGAGCTGTCTCCTCAGGCATATTCCAATATCCTTTCATGACTTGTGGACCTTTTACAATTAATTCTCCAACTTCACCTACTGGAACTTCCATCGTACCTGTTGCTAGGTCTACAATTTTATATTCAGTCGAAGGTAGTCCAAAACCAACAGTACCTGGTTTACGTTCTGCGAATGCAGGATTACAATGTGTGGTTGGCGATGCTTCTGATAATCCATAACCTTCCAATATTTTTGCGCCAGTTTTCTTTTCAAATTGATTAATCAATTCTATAGGCATTGGTGCACTTCCACTATTGCAAACTTTAATGCAGTCAATTCCATATTTTTCTGCATCTGGATGATTAATAATCGCAACATACATTGTAGGTACACCTGGAAATAACGTTGGTTGTTCATTTTTTATAGTTGTTAAAACCTCTATCACGTCAAAACGTGGAAGGATAATCATTTCATTTGCCATTAGAATTGAAAGATTCATACTAATGTTCATACCATACACATGAAAAAATGGTATAACCGATAAACTACGCTCCTTTGCAACCTCAATACTGCCTTTAAAAAATTCTTGTGATTGCATTATATTAGCTAATAAATTGCGGTGAGTAAGCATCACCCCTTTGGATCTCCCCGTCGTACCACCTGTATACTGAAGTACGGCTACGTCTTCCCTTGGATCAATCGAAACAGGTAAAACAATTCCATTTCCTTCAGTTAAAAAGTTTTCAAATGTTGTATGACTATCAAAACTTTCTTCTGTTGGGGTTAAATTGACTATAATAACCTTATGTAGCTTTGTTTCTGGTAAAATAGCCTTAACTAGAGGATAAAGACTTCCTAATACAATCATTGTTTCCGATTCAGAATCATTCAGCAGAGCTTTTAGTTCTCGTGCTACACTCATAGGATTTATTTGAGTTACGATTGCACCTGCAGATAAAATACCATAAAAAGAAATGACATATTGAGGACAATTTGGCAACATAATAGCTACTCGATCGCCTTTTTGGATACCGTTTTTCTGTAAAGAAGAGGCAAATGCCGTAACTGCATTTTGAACTTCATTAAATGACATTTTCTTATGATAGAACGTAATACTTGTATGATTAGGATAGTTTGAAACAGTATCTTGTAGGATTTGTGGAATTGTTTTGTCTGGAATTGTGATTTCTGGTGCGATATGCTGTGGATAGTGGGAATACCATATTTTATTCGAATTCATTTTATACCCTCCAATGTTATAAAAATCTATTCATTACATGAATCATGTAAACCTTAAAATATTAATCCCCCACCATCAACAGGAAGTGTAACGCCTGTTATAAAAGAGGCTTCATCAGATGCTAAAAATAACGCGACAGCTGCAACTTCATCTGGATTCCCGACTCTTCCAAGTGCATTTGCTTTAGAAATAATCGGCCATTTTCGTTCATCTTTTTTCCACATATCAATAATATTTGTATCAATTACACCTGGTGCTATAGCATTTACTCTAATTTGATACTTCCCATACTCTAAAGCGGCATTTTGTGTTAATAAAACAACCCCACCTTTAGAAGCATTATACGCACTGACTAGTTTTCTACCTTTTAAGCCTAGTAAACTTGAGGTATTAATGATGACGCCATTTCCTGATTTGATTAATTCAGGCACAGCATATTTTATGCCTAAAAAGACACTCTTTAAATTAATATCGATGACAGAATCCCATTCGTATTCCTCTAAATCTACACTCCGAACCTCAGAGTTACCAACACCTGCATTATTAAACAAAATATCAAGACCACCATATTGCTCAACAGTTACGCATATTAGGTTTTGAACACTATTTTTATCACTTACATCTGTATGAACAAAAATTGCATTCCCATTTTGCTCCCTTATCAGTTGAGCAGTTTCTTCTCCGGATAATTCATTTCGATCAGCTATGACAATCTTTGAACCTTCTTTTGCGAATCTGATAGCAGTAGATCGGCCGATTCCCCCACCACCACCAGTTATGATTGAGACTTTATCCTTTAATCTCATGTTTCATCACCTATCATCTCTATTTTTCAACCGAAACAAATTGATTTGATGTTTGATATTTTCGTAGTTCAAGTTTTGCTAGCTGTGCTCTGTGTACTTCATCTGGTCCATCAGCTAAACGTAATGTTCTTGCATTTGCCCATTGTGCTGCAAGTGTAAAGTCATTTGATACACCTGCTGCGCCAAAAGCTTGTATTGCATGATCAATCACCTTAAGGGCCATTGAAGGCGCGACTACTTTAATCATCGCAATCTCAGCCTTTGCGGCTTTATTGCCAACCGTGTCCATCATATATGCAGCCTTTAATGTTAGTAATCTAGCTTGCTCAATTTCAATTCTAGAGTTTGCAATCCATTCTTGAATCACACCTTGATTGGCAATTGGCTTTCCAAAAGCAACACGACTTTGAACACGCTTACATAATTCTTCAAGTGCTCGCTCAGCTGCACCAATCAATCTCATACAATGATGGATACGACCAGGACCTAATCGCCCTTGTGCAATTGCAAAGCCTTTACCTTCACCCCAAATCATATTACTTTTTGGTACTTTTACATTCGTGAAAGTAATTTCTGCATGGCCATGTGGCGCATGATCATATCCGAAAACTGGTAGCATTCTTTCAATCTTAACCCCTGGTGTGTTTAATGGAACCAGAATCATAGACTGCTGTTCATGTCGGTTTGCCCCTGGATTTGTTTTTCCCATTACGATCGCAATTTGACAACGCGGATCACCTGCTCCCGAAGACCACCATTTTCTCGCATTAATAATATAGTAATCACCTTCACTTTGAATACTCGCTTCAATATTAGTAGCATCAGATGAAGCAACATCAGGTTCAGTCATTGAAAAACAGGAACGAATCTCACCTGTCAGTAAAGGTGTTAGCCACATTTCTTTTTGCTCTTCTGTTCCATATCTTTCTAAAACTTCCATATTTCCAGTATCTGGAGCACTACAATTAAATACTTCTGGACCAATTAATGAGCGCCCCATAATTTCACATAGTGGCGCATATTCCAAATTTGTTAAACCTGCCCCGTACTTGCTTTCTGGTAGAAATAAATTCCAAAGCCCTTCTTGTTTAGCTTTAGCTTTTAGTTCTTCGATAATTGGAGGTACATCACTCCACCTTGTTTCTTGTTGATTCAATTGTTCTTCATATAACTGCTCATTTGGATAAACATACTGATCCATAAATGTTTTTAATCTAGTCTGAAGCTCTCGCACTTTTGATGAATATAAAAAATCCATTACCTCATCACTCCCGTACTAACTAGTTGGTATGTAGTTAATATTATTTTCTTGTTAACATTTATTAAAAAGTAGTTTTCTCAGATAGTTTCACATCCACTATCCTTTTTCCTTTTTCTAACATCGGTACTACATTAAAAATACTTTTTTGGTTAACAAAATGAAGTTCTTCCTCATAACCATAGTCCAGCATCATTTTACCAACTCTAGATTCTGCTAATATCTCAATCTCTTTTTCTTTCATACTTCTATAAAAATGTAATGCAGCTAAGGAAGCATCAGACATTTCTAATTGTATCGAATCACTTAAAAGGCAATCAATAAAATAACCCGCTCCATAAAAGTCTTCCAAATTAAAATGACCAAATGATCCTGCACAAACTAAAACAATCGTTTCACCATCATAAGTTTGACGAATATGATCTACTACTGATTTACTATTCAAAATCGAAGCCGCATATACTTTTTTTGCAGTCTGTGCATTTTTAAGTGCGATCGTTCCATTTGTAGTTGATAAAATGATTGTTTTTCCGTTTACTACATTTCTTAGCGCTAAAGGATTAGGCGAATGAAACCCGTCTAAAGTTGCACCATTATATTCTCCAATAAGAATCATCTCATTATTTTTAAATCCTTCTGAGATTTCTACTGCTTCTTTTCCATTTAATACTGGGATTACTTCTTTTGCACCAAATTCCAACGTGGCAGTGATTGTAGAGGTTGCTAGTAAAATATCGAAAATAACAACTATTTTATTATCACTTAGTTTTTGTTGATTCATTTCTTCTTTTTTCATTAATAAATGAATTTTTGTCATCTTTAAACTCCTTTTTTATAACAAGAAACATCAACACATTACATAACTGAAGAACCACCGTCTACCACTAAAATTGCTCCTGTCACAAAGTCTGAAGCTGGTGCAGCTAAAAATAGTGCAGCCCCTTTTAAATCATTTTCAGAACCGAACTTTCTCAAAGGTGTCCCCTCCAAGATTTCCTCACCACCATGTGCTAATACATCTTTTGACATTTTAGTAGGAAAGAAACCTGGAGCAATCGCATTTACATGAACCCCACGCGAGCCCCATTTTACTGCCAAATCTCTTGTTAAATTAACAACTGCTCCTTTACTTGCACTATAGCCAACTGCATCTAAATATTTTGGATTTGTACCTTGCAATCCTGCAACTGATGCAATATTGATGATTTTCCCACTGTTTTGTTCAAGCATGATTTTTCCAACTGCTTGAGACATAATAAATGTCCCAGTCACATTTACATTTAATACTTTATGCCAAGCCTCTAACGGCATATCTTCAGCAGGCGCACCCCAAGAAGCACCACTATTATTGACTAATATATCAATTCTGCCAAATTTTTCTTTCGTTTGATTGACTACATTTTGAACATCTTCAGGGTTTGTTACATCACATCTAATAGCAAGTGAATCAACACCTATGCTTTTTAATTCTTCACTTACTTCTTTACAAGCATTTTCATTCCTAGAACACAAAACAACGTTTGCACCTGCTTCAGCGAATCCTTTTGCAATCTGTTCTCCAAGACCTCTACCACCACCAGTCACAATTGCCACTTTACCAGTTAAGTCAAACAATTCTTTTACATGCATTCCGATATCCTCCTAAATACGAAATAAAAAACGCTAAAGTAAGATTGTCTATGGATCAATGTTGTAAAAATAAAACATACATCAAGATACTAACCAGTCGGTATGTTATAAATATATCATACAAAATATATTCTGAATATTCAATAAGATAATCTGTATTTCTATGATAAATACAATTAATATACTTATATTCAAATGAGAGACATTCCATACTAAATGCTAAAAAACCATTTCTAATACATAGAAATGGCTTTAGTGTGTAATCAAACTTAGTAGAAATAGTGTTTATATTATTCTTTCAAAGATAGATGATTGATGACATCTTCAAGCGACTTTTCAGCCATTGAAGATAGACGAAGACTATAATCTTCAAAAACTAAATTAGCTGTCACACTGTTTGGAACGATTACGCAATGTAAACCAGCCTTACGAGCTGCTAGTAAACCATTTAGTGAATCCTCAAATGCAATTGCTTCTGTTGCTTTTATACCTAATGCTTCTATTGCTTTCAAATAAAGCTCTGGATCTGGCTTGATGTCCAATACGTCTTCTTTTGTTTTAATCACTTCAAAATAATCGTAAATATTCAATTGCTTTAGAAAACCTTCAACCCATGCTCGAGAAGAGCTAGATGCCAATCCAATTTTTAGTCCAGCTTGTTTTGCCGCTATTAAATAGTCTTCAACACTTTCTCTTAACACAGGATCTCCTAATTTTACCTGTACTAACTCCGAGACTTTACTTTCTAAACTTTCTCTATCAAATGGTTTTGAACACTTTTCTTCAATATACGAAAATAGTACATCATCATGCGTACCAACGACTTCTGAGAATTTTTCAAGTGTTAATTGGATCTCATAATCTACCAAAACTTCTTTATATGATTCAAACCACACAGATTCTGTATCGATGATTAGACCATCAAAGTCAAAAATAATTGCTTTAATCACCTGTTTTCCCCCCTTTAAATCCTTAACGATACCTATTTAGTTTTAACAAAGTATTAGTTAATGTTTCCTTCCATGCTTCATCGCGAGTATCAACTCTAAAATATAGACTACGTAAAAAATGCTTTGCATTTATTTTTATAAAGTAGTCAGTCATATAATCACCAGTTTTGTTAACATACTGGAACTGTTCAACCCACTTACATATTTCTTCACTAGTTAATACATTACGTTTTAAAATTGAATAAACTGCTGTTACTAATCTTTCATCTTCTTCACAATCAAACACATTTTGAGATTCCATCGCTCTAAATAAGATCAGTTCTAATATTGTTCTTACATCATTTTCGTTTAAATCCTTACATTTGGCAAGTTCATCTAAGCAATCTGCTAAATGAGCTACTGAATGAGCCCAACCTTTTTCTTCGACATAACCACGGACATCCTTTTCACTTTTCGCAAATAAAAATATTTTCTCTTTTACAGGTTCTAACTCTTCTATTGGAATGAATTGTTTTTCATTATGCTTCAGTATAATAACCGCTATGATTAATACAGAAAATGCTCTCGTAAAAACTGAATCAGTATTCGTTTCACCTATGCCGAACAGTAAATGTTCCTCATCTATACTAATCTGTAAAAATTCTCTTAATTCGACGGCCGTAAATACATCATTTCTAATCCACTTAGAAAACGTTGAATAAATTAAATCGTCTCGTAAATATGGATTAACAGAACCAATATGATGTAACATTTGTTTTGCAATTTCATAATGACTTTGGTTTTTTGAAATCATATAACCATTTTTTCGTATATTTTCAAGTTCCTCTATTAAATATTGTTCATTTTTCATATTGATTACCTTTTTATCCTTACTTCTTATTTTTTATATAAAGTAATCGAATCAATTCATTTTCACATTGTTATATGATTTAAGAATTTGAAATGAATCATTCCATACTACTTTTCAATTAAACATTTATTTTTCCCAATCCGTTTTCAGTAATGAATAGACAAATACATTATGTGATTCTTCATTTTGATAAATATAACCCCTTAAAAGTCCTTCTTTTTGAAAGCCTAATTTTTCAATTACTTTCATAGACGCAATATTCTCGGGGAAAATCACTGCTCCGATACGGAATAATGAAAGCGTCTCAAAGCAATATGTTATGACTTCATTAATGGCTTCTGACATAATACCATTCCCCCAAAAAGTTGGAAGTAAATCATAACCGATTTCTGTTCTCTTACTTGAAAGTAATAAATTATTTAATCCAATCGTCCCAATCAAATGATTTGTTTCCTTATCAAGGATCCCCCAGCGCAAACCTTGTTTATTTTCAAACCTAATTCTGAAAGATTCAATCATCACTTTTGCTTGTGATTCATTTGTAAAAGGACTCATCCCATAATATTTCGTAACATCTTCATTAGAGAAAATTTGATATATTACATCAAGGTGTTTGGATTCAATTTCTATTAGCATTAAACGGCTTGTTTCTAAAATTGGAAAAGTCATCAAATCACTCCTTATTTTTAAAACTTCATGTAATTTTGTTGAAAATTCTTAAACACATCCACTCCATGCTGGTTTATCTCTAGTGTGGGATGTATAATCTGCTAATCGCATTCGGTTCTGTCGGCGTTCAATCATTCAATCTCGATCTTAGCAAAACATGTTCCGAAATAAATGATCATATTTCTGTATATATGTTAAATTTTACCATACACTTGTGAATATTAGTTATTTTCAATAAATTCAGCAAAAAAAAAGACGATTACAAAAGTAATCGCGTCAATTTGACGTCAAGGTAAACATAAACAACTAAGAGATTCAGAATGATTGAAAACGCTTATCTTTCGATGTGCAGTCTGAAGAGGAGCAGAGTTACCTCAAACGGTAATGAGCACCACAAGCAGGCGAATCAACGAAGAAAGTGAGTGTTTGGCAGGCAGTCTAATTAGTCCACTATTTTAGCAAACTCATCTATTGTTGTTGAGTACTTAATATAAATGCGTGGTAATAAATAGTTTTCGTCTTTCTTTCCTGTTTCTACGTAAAGTTCTGGGATCGTTGTAATTCCATATGTATAGTACTTTTTAGTTTCTTCAATTACTTTTTTATCGTACAAACTATAAGGATAAGCTAAAGCTATGACAGGTTTATTCGTAATGGCATGTATTTTCTTTTTCGATTCATTTAATTCATACTCATAATTCGTTATTTTTGTTAAATTTGGATGGGTTGCAGTATGTGATTGAACTGAAAACATACCCGAATCAACCATCTTTTTCAAGTCTGTCTTCGACAACCTATTTGACCAATCAATATAATCAGAAATCACAAAAAGTGTTCCAGTTGGTTTAAACTGATCATCCTTTAATTTTTGAAAAGTTGAAAACGCATTCAAATTATTTTTATAACCGTCATCAAACGTAATGAAAATCGGTTTCTTTACTTTATTCCGATCCTTCCAATCTTCAAAAGTTAATAAAGTGAAACCATGTTGTTTTAAATACAACATTTGTTTTTCAAATTCTTTAGGATGTACGTAAAGATCCTCAACACCATGCCCCGTAAATTCATCTATTGAATGATAAATCAGGATTGGTATTTTTTTCTGAGCAAAAACCTTTGAAGGCTGACAAGTAATGATTAGTAATAATAACAATAGTAAAATCTTTTTCATAATATTCCTCTCTCTTCAATTCATTATGATTATTATTCCTAAAATACAAAAATCTATTAGATTATTTGAAAGAATGCGGAGTGATTCAGATTTGATTTTTGGTAAAGTGTTTTACATTAATAAGTTATATTAACTGGGTATGAGATCGTTAATCACAAGACTTAGTATTAAGATTACCTCTCCTATATTTCTACATAAGAAAAGACATTGAAGTGTTATTCAATGTCTTCGTTCATTATACTTTTCAATTTTATAAAATTAGGAGATTAAATTACTACATTGATTCCGCAGCTTTTTCAAATAATACACTTTGTTCAATGACACCACATGCACCACATTGAACTAAGTAATCTGGCCCTTTATAAGGGACATAAAATGGGTCTAACCCACCTGAGATATACTCTTCTTGTTCAATATCACCACTTTGTGCATTTAATTTTACTGCTTTTGGGTGTTGTTCGATTAAATAAAATCTCGTTTTATTTGTTTTACAGCGTGGACATGCTAATTTAGACATATTTTCACCTCATTTATTCATATAAGGTTACTTTTCCATAATTTTACTAATATTATTCATTTATTTATTTAACTTTCCTTCAAATACGATTTTTCTACCTGAAGGTTCGATTTCCATTTTTCCATTAATCATTTGTTCTGAAAAAATTGGGACTTCCATTCTTTTAATTGGTGTATACCCTTCTGTTTCCATTCTCTTTAAACAATCATTAATTGTTTCATTTTCTAATACTTCAAATTTTTTCTTACTCATTGTATAGCCCTACTTTCTAACCTAATTTCTTACTATAAATCCTATGTAGAAAAAACCTTACTTCCATTTGAGAGTAAGGTTTTTAGCTAAATATGTTAATTTCTAAGTCTTGATAGAAATCTTAACGCTTCAACATAAATCCAAATGACAGTAACTAATAGACCAAATGCACAATACCATTCAAAATGTTTAGGTGCACCATGTTTTATACTAGATGTGATTAAATCAAAGTCTAAAAATAGATTAAGTGATGCAATGATTAAGATTGCTAAACTTACAATTAAGCCAATCGTACCAGATTGATGCATAAATGGAACTGGTACATGGAATAGTTGTAGAATCATTGTTAGTAAGTAAAATATTAATACGCCAAAAGTTAAACCAATTACGATGGATCTAAAACGATGTGTTACCTTCACAATGCCAGTTGCGTAGCAAATTAATGTACCAGCAATAATTGCAATTGTTAATAATGCAGCCTGTAAAACAATCATTCCGTAAGTTGCTTCATATACTGCTGAAATATTCCCTATTAATATCCCTTCAACAGCAGCATATATTGGTGTTGTAATTGGAGCAATTCTTGGTGAAAAGCTTGTTACTAAACCGATGATAAAAGCAAAAATTAAACAACCAATAAACACCTTCGTACTTAATGTACCCGTTACTGTTAAATAATAAGAATATCCAGCAGTAGCGATTAGCATGATTAAAGCAATTAATGCTTTGCGAATCGTTCCACCCATTGTCATCGCTTTTTCTGAATGCCTAGCCTTTGTTAATTGTTCAGAATTTAAGATCGGATTCGAACTCCTCATCGAAATTCCTCCTTGTTTTTTATACATTGATTTTACCATTTTTAGTATCTTAATGAAAATTTAAACAAGCTTTATTAAAATATATGAAAAAAGATGTCCAAAAGGACACCTATTTTCTAAAAAAGTATTAAAACTTAACTTTATTTGCTAAGAATGATTGAAGTTCACTAATCGCCACACGTGTTTGTTCCATTGTATCGCGATCACGAACTGTTACTTTTCCATCCTCAATTGACTCAAAATCGTAAGTGATACAGAATGGTGTACCAATTTCATCTTGACGACGGTAACGTTTACCAATTGAACCAGTTTCATCGAAATCTACATTGAAATCTTCAGCTAATGCTGCAAATACTTCTTGTGCGTTTTCAGATAATTTTTTTGATAAAGGTAAAATAGCCGCTTTATATGGCGCTAATGCCGGATGTAATCTCATAACTGTACGAGAAGTTCCATCTTCTAATGCTTCTTCTTCATAAGCATCAATTAAAAATGCTAAAGTAACACGGTCAGCACCTAATGATGGCTCGATACAATAAGGAACATATTTTTCATTTGTAATTGCATCATGGTACGTAAAATCTTCAGTTGAAAACTCCATATGTTGTTTTAAATCATAGTCTGTACGAGATGCTACACCCCATAGCTCGCCCCAACCAAATGGGAATTTGTATTCAAAGTCAGTTGTAGCATTACTATAATGTGATAATTCATCTTCATTATGGTCTCTTAAACGAAGATTATCTTCTTTCATACCTAATGATAATAACCACTTATTAGCAGTTTCTTTCCAATACGTAAACCACTCAAGTTCTTCACCTGGCTTACAGAAGAATTCAAGTTCCATTTGTTCAAATTCACGAGTACGGAACGTGAAATTTCCTGGCGTAATTTCGTTACGGAAACTTTTACCGATTTGAGCAATACCAAATGGTACTTTCTTTCTCATCGTACGCTGAACATTTTTAAAGTTTACGAAAATACCTTGTGCTGTTTCTGGACGTAAGAAAATTTCATTTGTACTTGATTCAGTAACGCCTTGGAAAGTTTTAAACATTAAATTAAATTGACGAATATCAGTAAAATCATGACTTCCGCAATCTGGACAAGCAATGTTATGTTCTTGAATTAATTTAGCCATTTCAGTAAAAGGTAGCCCATCAACGATAATTTCCATACCTTTTTCATCAAGTGCATTTTCGATTAATTTATCGGCACGATGACGAGCCTTACAATTTTTACAATCAATCATTGGATCATTAAAATTACCAATATGACCAGAAGCTTCCCAAGTACGTGGGTTCATTAAGATTGCAGCATCTAAACCAACATTATACGGGCTTTGCTGAACAAATTTTTTCCACCAAGCTTTTTTAACATTGTTTTTTAATTCAATACCTAATGGACCATAATCCCATGTATTTGCTAATCCACCATAAATTTCTGAACCTGGAAAAACAAATCCACGATGCTTTGCATGACTTACAATGACTTCCATTGACTTTTCTGACATTTTTTTTGCCTCCATTTTTCATTCGATTCTATTTGAAAATGCAAGAATGAAAATAAAAAAGCTCCCATCCTTAGGCATTTTCTGCCTAGGGACGAGAGCTGTATATGCACCCGCGGTTCCACCCTAGTTGACAATTTTAGAAATTGTCCACTTTCAAACATAACTCAAGAATGCCTTTCACTAAAGGTTTTGATTGAGCTTCCACCGTCCTCAATTCGCTATGCAAATATTGCTTTAGTTACTTCTTTCCTTCAACGTTATAACTTATGTAATAATAATATGGTCTTAGTTTATCAAAGTGACAACTATTCCGTCAAACATTATTATTATCTTTTCTTAATCAAATAATACCAAGAATTTTTTGAATATTTAACGGGTATCATTCATGTAAAGATAATATCTTTACAGTATTCTGATTAATTGGTATGATAGAAAAGTTGTTTTAAAAATATACCTATTTTCTGAAGAAGGGAGTGCTAGTTTTGAGTAGCAGCATATTTTTTAAGAAAAAGAAACGATCAGCAGTATTGCTTGATAAACATCATTCCATTCGTTTATTAAAAACGAACAAAAAACGAATCGTAAATAAGAGAAATAATATAATAAAAGGATTCGAACAAATTTTAGTTAAAGAATTAAACGATGAAATGATTTCAACTTCAAATAGTACGGTAAATGAAATTTCTGAACAAAAAGGAAATATCACGATTGAAAAACTTCCAGTAACATTTCTTCTAAAGCTTGGAAAAGAGTTTTTCTCAGATTTAGAAGCAGTGAAGTACTATTATAATAGCAACCAAGAAAACTATTATAAAAATCGTAGTTTACTAGAAGAAACATTACAATCTTCTATTAATCAATCATCAGTAGATGTTCAAGCGAAAATTGCGGAATTTATTGCTAACAAATAATCATCAAAAAAAGTGCCATTTGTAATGATTACAAATGGCACTTTCTTTATTTAAGCTAAGTAAGCTTTCTTAATTTCTTCGTTATTCATTAATGTTTTACCTTCACCAACCATTTGTATTTCTCCTGTTTGAATTACATATCCACGATGTGCAATTTGTAAAGCTTGGTAGGCGTTTTGTTCAACTAATAAAATTGTCATCCCTTGCTTGTTTAATTGCTCGATGATCTCAAATATTTGTTCAACAATGATTGGTGCAAGCCCCATTGATGGTTCATCTAGCATTAACAATGACGGCCCCATCATTAATGCTCTACCGATTGCAAGCATTTGTTGTTCTCCACCACTCATCGTACCACCCTTTTGGTTAATACGTTCTTTCAGTCTTGGAAAATAATCAAACGCCATTTCCATTCTGGCAGCTATTAATTTTTTATCTTTCACTGAGAAAGCACCCATTTCTAAATTTTCTTTTACAGTCAATTTAGAAAAGATTCTTCTTCCTTCAGGTACGTGCGCAATCCCCTTCAAGGCAATTTCATGAGATTGTAGTTTTACAATATTCTCACCTTTATAAATTAGCTCTCCAGTTTTTGGTTTCACTTGACCACTTATTGTTTTTAGAGTAGTAGATTTTCCAGCACCATTACTTCCAATTAACGTAACGATTTCACCTTCATTTACATCAATATTAATATTTTTCAGTGCTTGAATACCACCGTAAAAAGAGTTAATTTCTTTTAATTGTAATAGCGTCATTTTTTTTACTCCTTTCACTATGCAGTAGTCACTGCACTTTTTCCAAGATATGCTTCGATTACTTTTTGGTTATTTCTAATTTCTAGTGGTTTTCCTTCTGCAATCTTTTCACCATGATCTAGAACGAAAAGATATTCAGAAATTTCCATTACTAGCTTCATATCATGCTCGATCAGAACGATCGTTAAATTTAAATCATCACGCATTTGATAAATTAAATCTGTTAGCTCTTTCGTTTCTTTCGGATTCATACCAGCAGCTGGTTCGTCTAAAAGTAAAATACTTGGCTTTGATGCTAATGCACGTGCGATTTCTAAACGTCTTTGTGCACCATAAGAAAGACTAGAAGATTCTTCATTATATACATCGCTAAGACCAACGTATTCTAACCATTTATAAGCTTCTTTCATTGCAGCCTTTTCAGCTTTTTTATAGCTAGGTAAATGGAATAGTGTTGAAATTACACCGTATTTTAAGTGTTGATGCATTCCCACCATCACGTTTTCTAATGCAGTCATACTACTAAAAAGTCGAATATTTTGAAACGTACGTGCAATCCCCTTTTTAGACACTGCGTGAGGCTTCAAACCAACTAAGCTCTCTTCTCCTAAGAGAATTTCTCCACTTGTTGGTGTATATACACCCGTAATCATATTAAAAAATGTCGTTTTTCCTGCTCCATTTGGTCCGATTACCGCGGTAATTGAACCTTTTTGAATTTCGATATTTACATTATTAACAGCCGTTAATCCACCGAAACTTTTTGTTAAATTATTTGTTTTTAACATTATGTTTGCCTCCTCTCCTAAACTGAAACTGAACGTTGGTTTTCATCTACAACAGTTTGATCTACTACATCTTCTTTTGGCACAACCTTATTTCTAGCAGGCAATAAACCTTGTGGCCTAAAGATTGCGACTAAAATTAAGATTAAACCGAAAATCATTCGTTGCATTTTTGAAGGAGAAAGTGCCGATGGAATATTTAGAACACCATCTAACGTTAATTGATTTAAATAATTCGTTACCTCTGTTAAAACTTGTAAGTTAAGGATCGTAACAAGTGAAGCTCCTAAAATGACACCTGGTACACTACCCATTCCTCCAAGAATTACCATAACTAGAATTGTAATTGACTCTAGTAATGTAAAGTTTGTTGGATCAATGAACATTTGTTTTGCTGCGAATACAACACCCATCATTCCAGAAAACGATGCACCGATAGCAAACGCAATTAATTTTGTTCTAACTAAGTGAATACCTGAAGCTTGTGCAGCAATTTCATTTTCACGAACTGCTTGCCATGAACGTCCAAGCTTAGAATCTTGCAATCTTGTAACACCCATAATAACTACTGCAAGAACGACCAATACGACATAATAGAATTGACTTGAATCACTAATAACGTAACCAAATATTGTTGGTGATGGAATAGAAGAAATACCTTGAGCTCCACCTGTAATATTTACCGGTTTATCTAAGTTATTAAATACGATACGAATAATTTCACCAAACCCAAGTGTAACGATTGCTAAATAATCCCCTTTTACACGAAGTACTGGAATTCCTAATAATACGCCTGCAATCGCTGCGATAATCCCACCAATAATGATGAAAACCCAAAATGAATTACCAGTGAAAGGCAAGAAATCTAATTTTAAGAAATTCGATACTTGATTTGTTGAAAAAATAGCATAAGTATAAGATCCAATCGCAAAAAATGCTACGAATCCTAAATCCAATAATCCAGCAAGTCCAACTACTACATTTAGTCCAAGTGCCATGGCTACATAAATTCCTACTAGCGTCGCAACACCCATATATGATTCAAATGCAGAGCCTTGTGAGGCTGCAAATGGCATCACAAGTGTAAGAATTAGAATGGCTAGGCTCCATTTCAGTTTTACTGGAAAGTTCGTTTTATATAATAGAAATAGTGAAAATAAGATTAATAAAAAAGCAGTTACTGATTCTTGTAAAAGGAACAGACCTAATACTGTTACAACGATATAGGAAGTTAAGAATATTGCTTGTAGCTTATTCGACTGTTTTACTTGTGCAAATAAATTATTCATACGATCCACCTACACTTTCTCTGCCACTGGTTTACCGAATAAACCTTCTGGCTTAAAGATTAGGACTAGAATTAAAATACCAAATGCAAATACATCTTTATACTCTGAAGGGAAAATACCGTGTGTGATGGTTGATAAATTTGCCGCTGCAAACATTTCAATAATACCAATTAAAAATCCGCCGACCATTGCACCACGAATATTTCCAATTCCACCTAATACAGCTGCTGTAAATGCTTTTAACCCTAAAATAAATCCGATATAAGGATCGATTGTGTTGTACTGTAAAGCAAAAAGAACACCTGTTGCCCCACCTAATGCAGAGCCAAGGAAAAATGTTAAAGAGATAACTTTATTAACATTTACTGACATTAATGATGCAGTTTCACGGTCTTGTGCTACTGCACGCATTGCTGTTCCCCATTTTGTTTTATTGATGAAGTAATCTAATGAAATCATCATTACAACTGCAACAACAAGGATAATGATCGATGCTGATTTTATTTGGGCATTTCCAAATGAAGATAAGATAGAACTAGTTTTTAATTGATGTTGTCCAGCAAATAGCGATGGACCAGTAATAATGTAATTTCCTTCTTTTAATTCAGCAATAAAACGAACGATATCTTGTAATAAGAATGAAATACCGATTGCTGTAATTAATGTAATTAGTTTTGGTGCTTTACGTAATGGTCGATATGCCACACGCTCGATTCCCATACCGAGGAAACCTGTTAATACAGAAGCAATAATTAAAACAATTGCTAATAATAATATAGCTGGTAA